>JBEBAJ010000228.1:0-6172 GCA_041158965.1 Pseudomonadota bacterium
GTCAGTTTCATGCCTTTCGGGCAGAGGGCTTGCGCTGCACGGTTTTGGCCGATGCACCGGAGGGCGCAGATTTTTTGGCCGCAGGCTTTTTGGCGGCAGGCTTCTGAGCCACCGATTTCTTGGCGGCGGGCTGTCGCGCCACTGTCTTTTTGGCGGCAGGCTTTTTAGACCTGGCCTTGGGATTGGAGGCCGGAGCCTCGGTTTTTTTGACTGTGAGTGGCCGCGCCACTTTATCTGCACCGTGTTTGAGGCGCACAGGCTTGTCGCCCCAGATTTCTTCCAGGTGGTAATACTGCCGGATGGCAGGCTGCATCACATGGACCACAGCGGCACCACAATCTACGATGATCCATTCGCCGTTGTCCTCGCCCTCAATGCGGGGCTTGGGAAAACCGGCATCCCTGACTTTGTCACGGACACTCGCAGCCAATGCCTTGGTCTGGCGATTGGATGTGCCACTGGCAATCACGACGCGTTCGAACAAAGGGGACATTTGTTCGGTATTGAAGACCACGATGTCTTGGGCTTTCACATCTTCGAGCCCATCGACGATGGCCCGTTGAAGTTTTTGAACGTCGCGTTTGGCACTGGTCTCGGTCATGAATGGCATTATGAATAAAGTTGATGTTGTTGAATATAGCCCATGACCTTGGCATCCAGCCAGGGCACGGGTCGTTGGTGAGAAAGATGGTCTCGAATTTGTGTGGCGCTGATTTCCCGGGGTGCCCATGGCAACACGGTGGCTTGAGACAAAGCTGTATTTTGCCACTGACCCTGTGCAGGGTCGCGGTCGGCCACCACAATGTGAACCATGCACAGTAATTCTTCCCAGCGGTGCCAGGATTGGATTTTTCGGGCCTGATCAGCCCCCATGATCAAAAACCACTCTGCGTCAGGCCGCTCGGCCTTCAGCTCCAACACCGTGTCTATGGTGTAGGTGGGGCCGCTGCGGCGTATTTCACGCTCGTCGACCAAGACCTGATCCAGCCCTCGAAAGGCCAATCGGCACATGGCCGCCCGATGAAGCGCAGGGGTCGGCGCCTGCGCACGGTGCCAAGGCTGACCCGTGGGCAAAACCAGCAGTTGCTGCAGGCGCAACACTTGGATGGCACGCTCGGCCAGCGCCACATGGGCCTCATGCGGGGGGTCAAAAGCCCCGCCCAGCAGGCCCACCCTTTGCGCGGTCATGGCAGGTCTTTCAACCAGTCGCGGGCCGTCAGAAAGTCGGTGTACAGGCGTGCCTCGGGAGAGCCTGGCTGGGGCTGGCGTTGATAGGCCCAACTGGCGTGGCGAGGCATGGACAAGAGGTCGTTGGTGGTCAATTTCCCGCTCGCCATAAGGTGAGTCTTTTCTGCGGCGAACGATGGGCAGGTAGGCTTCGATCAGACACTGCCCCACCGATTGCCACATGGCGCGGTTTTGCGCTGGCCCCAGTTCGGCGAAGTCATCGAAGAAGAGGCCGCCGATGCCGCGCGGCTCCTGGCGGTGCTTCAAATAAAAATAATCGTCGCACCACTTCTTGAAACGCGGATACAGGCCCACTCCGAAGGGTTGCACGGCGTCCCGACAAACACGGTGGAAGTGGACCGCGTCTTCTTCGTAGCCATAAATCGGGGTCAGATCGAGGCCGCCGCCATACCAGGACACGGTTTGGCCCTGTCGGTCCACCACATGAATGTTGCGCACATTCATGTGAACGGTCGGCGCATGGGGATTGCGGGGGTGAAACACCAAAGACACCCCCATGGCCTCAAAGGGCTGGCCCGACAACTCGGGGCGGTGTTGCGTGGCCGAGGGCGGCAATGCCGGGCCGCTGACATGAGAAAAACCGCAACCTGCACGCTCGAACACCGGCCCGTCTTCGAGATCCAATTCGGCAATGGCTTGGGTGATGTCTGTTTGCAGGCCCAATAAAAAAGCTTTGCTGTCTGCGACGCTCATGATGTCTCCTTCACAGATGATGCAGCGGGCAGCGGACGCACCGGGGCCGCCTGTTGAGGGTGATACCCACTCGCCTCTCCGACGATGGCTTCGATGCGGGCGTAGTCCACATCGACCTGTCCGGTCAGGCGTATGAAGTGCTGCAACCTCAGTTCGCGCCGCCCGTAGTCCAATGTGCCCACCCCCAGGGGCAAGCCGGATTGCACCGCCAGACGATAAAAACCGCTGCGCCAGCCGGGTTGGTAAGAACGGGTGCCCTCCGGCGAGAGACCCAACCAGCATATTCGGCCCTCCTCTTTTGCCCGGGCAAATTGGCGCACCATGTCCTCGACCACACCGCCAGGGGCATGGCGATCTACAGGGACACCGCCCAGTCGGGTCAGGAAGCGACCAAAGCCGGGGATGCGAAACAGGCTGTCTTTGGCCCAAAAGTGGATCTCGATGCCCATGCTGAGTTTGGCCAGCATGGCAATGACAAAGTCCCAATTGCTGGTATGGGGGTAAACAATGGCCACCCCTTGTGCGGCGGGCAGACCATCGAAACAAACCCGCCAGCCCAGCCATGCCAACACCCGACGGGCCCAGGTGCTGCCCTGAAAGCGGATGGGATGTGGTCCAGGGTAGTCGTTGTGCATGCCTGCTTCAGCGCATGGCCCGGTGCCCGATGTCTCGGCGGAACTGCATGCCATCAAAATGGATCTGGTCCAGGGTCTGGTAAGCGAGGGCTTGCGCTGCACGCACAGATTCACCCAGCGCCGTCGCGCACAATACCCGACCGCCCTGGGTCAAAAGCCGACCCTCATGCTCTGCGGTGCCCGCATGAAAGAACATGGCATCGGCCTGGTCCGGGGGCAAACCCCGGATTTCGTCGCCCTTGCGAGGCGACAGCGGGTAGCCGGCCGCTGCGGCCACCACCCCCAAAGCGCATCGGCGATCCCACTGCGGGGTGTGCTGGGCCAAAGCCGCGGGTGACTCGGTCGCGGCCCAGAGCATCTCGAACAAGTCAGAGCGCAGACGCATCAGGATGGGTTGTGTTTCCGGATCGCCCAGACGGCAGTTGAACTCTAGTGTTTTGGGTTGCCCCTGGGCGTCGATCATGAGCCCGGCGTACAAAAAGCCAGTGAAAGGCAAACCCTCCTGGCGCATGCCTTGCAGGGTCGGCAAGATGATCTGGCGCATGGCCTTGGCATGGATTTCGGGCGTCACGACAGCGGCGGGAGAGTAGGCCCCCATGCCACCGGTGTTGGGCCCCATGTCTGCATCGAGCAGGCGTTTGTGGTCTTGCGAGGTGGCCAGCGCCAGGGCTTCGGTGTCGTTGCAGACACAAATGAAACTGGCTTCCTCGCCCTGCAAAAACTCTTCGATGACGACCCGCACCCCACCCTCGTTGTGGGCCACGCCCAAGCGCGGGTCGTGCCACATGAAATCGATGGCTTCGTGGGCCTCGGCCAAGGTCTGCGCGACCACCACCCCTTTGCCGGCGGCCAGACCATCGGCCTTGACCACGATGGGTGCCCCGTGGCGGTCGACGTAGGCATGGGCCAGCGCCGGGTCGCTGAAAGTTTCAAAGCGTGCGGTCGGGATGCCATGCCTTTGCATGAAGGCCTTGGAAAAGGCTTTTGAGCTCTCCAGCTGGGCCGCCCCGCGTGTGGGGCCAAATATGCGAAGCCCATGTTGTCGGAATTCGTCCACCACCCCGGCGGCCAGGGGCGCTTCAGGGCCGACCACTGTCAAGCCTATGCCCTGGGCCTGAGCCCATTGCCGCAATGCCACAACATCAGTGATTGGAATGTTTTTGAGGTTGGCATCGCGTGCGGTGCCACCGTTGCCAGGGGCCACAAAGACCTGTTGAACCTTGGGTGAAGCGGCCAGCTTCCAAGCCAAGGCGTGCTCTCGGCCACCAGAGCCTATGACCAGCACTTTCATAGTTCGGCGTTGTGATAGACCGCTTGCACGTCGTCAAGGTCTTCCAGCACATCCAAGAGTTTTTGCATGCGAAGCGCATCGTCGCCGCTCAGTTCCACGCTGTTTTCAGGGCGCAGGGTGACTTCGGCCAAATCGGCTTGCAAACCGGCCGCCAGCAAGGCATTGCGAACCGCTTCAAAGTCGTTCGGTGCGGTCAGCACTTCAATGGCCCCATCTTCCCCGCTGACCACATCGTCGGCGCCGGCATCGAGAGCCACCTCCATGATCTGGTCTTCTGAGGTGCCCGGGGCGAACACCAACTGCCCGCAATGGCGGAACTGGAAGGACACCGACCCCTCGGTGCCCAAATTACCGCCGTGTTTGCTGAACGCATGGCGCACTTCGGCCACCGTTCGAACTTTGTTGTCGGTCATGGTATCGACGATGATGGCTGCGCCAGCGATGCCATAGCCTTCGTAGCGTATCTCTTCGTAGCTCACACCTTCCAACTGGCCTGTGGCTTTGTCGATGTTGCGTTTGATGGTGTCGGCCGGCATATTGGCGGCCTTGGCTTTGTCCACGGCCAAACGCAGCCGGGGGTTGGCATTCATGTCGCCCCCGCCGGTGCGGGCCGCCACCATGATCTCACGGATCACTCGGGTCCATATCTTTCCGCGTTTTTCATCCTGCCGTCCCTTGCGGTGCTGGATGTTGGCCCATTTGGAATGTCCTGCCACAAATACCCCTCAGGTGTTCATTTCTGATGGGGTATTGTAGGTCGAATGACCCCGCTTGACGGGGGCATTCGACTCAAAGTTCTGCTTCCTGTGGCTCGGATTTAGACTTGCCATCCTTTTTCGGGTGGGGCTGAATGTCAAGCAGCACTTCGCCCTTCTCGTCAACGTCCACGCTGAGCCGACCGCCATCGGTGAGGCGACCGAACAGGAGCTCGTCTGCCAAGGCTTTGCGGATGGTGTCCTGAATGAGGCGCTGCATCGGCCTCGCACCCATGAGGGGGTCAAACCCTTTCTTCGCCAAATGCTGGCGCAAGGTGTCGCTGAATGTGACATCGACCTTTTTCTCGGCCAACTGGGTCTCGAGCTGCAACAGAAATTTGTCGACCACGCGCAAAATGATTTGTTCGTCAAGTGCCTTGAAGCTGACGATGGCGTCAAGCCGGTTGCGGAACTCAGGGGTGAACAGGCGCTTGATGTCCGCCATTTCGTCACCCGACTCGCGGGAATTGGTGAAGCCGATGGTCGATTTATTCATGGTTTCGGCGCCCGCATTGGTGGTCATGATGATGATCACATTGCGGAAATCGGCTTTGCGCCCATTGTTGTCGGTCAGCGTGCCGTGGTCCATGACCTGGAGCAAGACGTTGAATATGTCGGGGTGTGCCTTCTCAATTTCGTCCAGCAACAGCACGGCATGGGGCTTTTTGGTGACCGCCTCGGTCAGAAGACCGCCTTGGTCAAAACCCACATAGCCCGGAGGCGCACCGATGAGGCGACTGACGGCGTGCCGCTCCATGTACTCGGACATGTCAAAACGGATGAGGTCGATGCCCATGATGAACGCCAATTGCTTGGCGGCCTCGGTCTTGCCCACACCAGTGGGGCCGCTGAACAAAAAGGCACCGATGGGTTTGTCTGACTTGCCCAGACCGGAGCGGGCCATCTTGACGGAGGCCGCCAACACCTCCAGAGCCTTGTCCTGGCCAAACACCACGTTTTTCAGGTCGCGCTCCAGCGTTTGAAGCTTGGAGCGGTCGTCGTTGGACACATTGGCCGGCGGGATGCGGGCAATTTTGGCCACGATGTCTTCAATTTCCGTGCGCGAAATGGTTTTCTTGCGCTTGGAAGGGGCCAAAATGCGCTGAGCAGCACCCGCCTCGTCGATGACATCAATCGCCTTGTCAGGCAAGTGCCGATCGTTGATGTATTTGGCGCTGAGCTCGGCCGCGGCCTGCAGGGCCGCATTGGCGTATTTGACCTGATGGTGCTCTTCGAAGCGCGACTTCAGTCCTTTGAGGATGTCGATGGTCTGCTCGACCGAGGGCTCCACCACATCCACTTTCTGGAAGCGTCGCGACAAGGCGGAATCCTTCTCGAAAATACCCCGGTACTCGGTAAACGTGGTGGCCCCCACGCACCGCAATTGGCCAGAGCTCAAGGCAGGCTTGAGCAGATTGGATGCGTCCAGCGTGCCCCCGGAAGCGGCACCAGCACCGATGAGTGTGTGAATTTCATCGATGAACAAAATCGCATGCGGGCGGTCTTTGAGTGATTTCAGCACGCCCTTGAGCCTTTGCTCGAAATCGCCC
>JBEBAJ010000229.1:0-4381 GCA_041158965.1 Pseudomonadota bacterium
CAAAGACTACGAGTGCTTGTGCGGCAAATACAAGCGCCTCAAGCACCGTGGTGTCATTTGCGAAAAGTGCGGCGTTGAAGTCACCCAGACCAAAGTGCGTCGCGAGCGCATGGGCCACATCGACCTGGCCGCGCCGTGCGCCCACATCTGGTTCCTCAAGTCCCTGCCCAGCCGTTTGGGCCTGGTCCTGGACATGACCCTGCGCGACATCGAGCGCGTGCTGTACTTTGAAGCCTATGTCGTGATCGACCCCGGCATGACCCCGCTGAAGAAATTCGCGATCATGTCCGAAGACGACTACGACGCCAAGCGCAAGGAATACGGCGACGAGTTCGTCGCCAAGATGGGCGCTGAGGGCGTGCGCGACCTGCTCGAAGGCATGGACCTCGACATCGAGATCGAGAAACTGCGCAACGACCTCACCGGCTCTGAAGTCAAGGTCAAGAAAAACGCCAAGCGCCTCAAAGTGCTTGAAGCCTTCAAAAAGTCGGGCCTCAAGCCCGAGTGGATGGTGCTCTCGGTGCTGCCCGTGCTGCCGCCCGACCTGCGTCCGTTGGTGCCGCTTGACGGTGGCCGCTTTGCCACCTCTGACCTCAACGACCTGTATCGCCGCGTCATCAACCGCAACAGCCGCCTGCGCCGTTTGCTGGAACTCAAAGCGCCCGAGATCATCGCCCGCAACGAAAAGCGGATGCTGCAAGAATCGGTCGACTCCCTGCTCGACAACGGTCGCCGTGGCAAGGCCATGACCGGCGCCAACAAGCGCGCTCTCAAGTCTCTGGCCGACATGATCAAAGGCAAGAGCGGCCGCTTCCGCCAGAACCTGCTGGGCAAGCGAGTCGACTACTCTGGCCGTTCGGTCATTACCGTGGGCCCGACCCTGAAACTGCACCAGTGCGGTCTGCCCAAGCTGATGGCGCTCGAACTCTTCAAGCCCTTCATCTTCTCCCGCCTTGAAGCCATGGGCATCGCCACCACCATCAAGGCGGCCAAGAAGGAAGTCGAATCCGGCACCCCCGTGGTGTGGGACATCCTCGAAGAGGTCATCAAAGAGCACCCGGTCATGCTCAACCGTGCGCCCACGCTGCACCGCTTGGGCATCCAGGCCTTCGAGCCCATCCTGATCGAAGGCAAGGCCATTCAGCTGCACCCGCTGGTGTGCTCGGCTTTCAACGCCGACTTTGACGGCGACCAGATGGCCGTACACGTGCCCCTGTCGGTCGAAGCCCAGATGGAAGCCCGCACCCTGATGCTGGCCTCCAACAACGTGCTCTTCCCCGCCAACGGCGAGCCCTCCATCGTGCCCTCGCAAGACGTGGTGCTGGGCCTGTACTACACCACCCGCGAGCGCATCAACGGCAAAGGCGAAGGCATGGTCTTCACCGATGTGGCCGAAGTCCAGCGCGCCCTCGACGCCGGTGTGGTCGAGCTGACCGCCAAAATCAGCGTGCGTCTGGTCGAGTGGAACAAGAACAAGGACACCGGCGAATTCGAGCCCAGCACCTCGCTGGTCGAGACCACCGCTGGCCGTGCCCTGCTCTCCGAGATCCTGCCCAAGGGCCTGCCCTTCGCCGTCCTCAACAAGGCGCTGAAGAAGAAAGAAATCTCGCGCCTCATCAACGCCTCTTTCCGCAAGTGCGGTCTCAAAGAAACCGTGGTGTTTGCCGACAAGCTGCTGCAAAACGGCTTCCGCCTGGCCACCCGTGCGGGCATCTCGATCGCCATCGATGACATGCTGGTGCCGCCCGAGAAGCAGGCCATCATCTCCGACGCCGAAAAAGAGGTCAAGGAAATCGAACAGCAGTATGTGTCCGGCCTGGTCACGGCGGGCGAGCGCTACAACAAGGTCGTTGACATCTGGGGCAAGGCCGGTGACGCCGTCTCCAAGGTCATGATGGACCAACTGCGCAAAGAAAAAACCACCGATCGCCACGGCAAGGAAGTCGAGCAAGAGTCCTTCAACTCCATCTACATGATGGCCGACTCCGGCGCGCGCGGCTCTGCCGCCCAGATCCGTCAGCTCGCCGGCATGCGCGGCCTGATGGCCAAGCCCGACGGCTCGATCATCGAGACCCCGATCACGGCCAACTTCCGCGAAGGCCTGAACGTGTTGCAGTACTTCATCTCCACCCACGGCGCCCGCAAAGGCCTGGCCGATACGGCGCTCAAGACCGCCAACTCGGGCTACCTCACCCGCCGTCTGGTGGACGTGACCCAAGACCTGGTCGTCACCGAAGACGACTGCGGCACCTCTGAAGGCCAATTCATGCGCGCCATCGTTGAAGGCGGTGAGGTCATCGAATCGCTGCGCGAGCGCGTGTTGGGCCGTACCGCCGCCGAAGACATCCTGCACCCTGAAAACCGCTCGGTGCTGGTGCCTGCAGGCGAGATGCTGGACGAAGACGCCATCGACATCCTCGAACAATTCGGCGTCGACGAAGTCAAAGTCCGCACCGCGCTCAACTGTGAAACCCGCTTTGGCCTGTGCGCCAAGTGCTATGGCCGCGACCTGGGCCGTGGCGGTTTGGTCAACGTCGGCGAAGCCGTCGGCGTGATCGCCGCCCAGTCCATCGGCGAGCCCGGCACCCAGCTCACCATGCGCACCTTCCACATCGGTGGTGCCGCATCCCGTGCCGCCATCGCCTCCAGCGTCGAAGCCAAGTCCAACGGCGTCATCGGCTTCAACAGCACCATGCGCTACGTCACCAACTCCAAAGGTGAGTTGGTGGTGATTGCCCGTTCCGGTGAAATCATCATCCACGACGACAATGGCCGCGAGCGCGAGCGCCACAAGGTGCCCTACGGCGCGACCCTCACCGTCAAGGCCGACCAGCAGATCAAGGCAGGCACCATCCTCGCCAATTGGGATCCGCTGACCCGCCCGATCATCACCGAATTCGCCGGCCAGGTGAAATTCGAGAACGTCGAGGAAGGCCTCACCGTGGCCAAGCAGGTGGACGAAGTCACCGGCTTGTCGACCCTGGTCGTGATCGATCCCAAGCGCCGTGGTGCCGCCAAAGTGGTGCGCCCGCAGGTCAAACTCATCGACGCCTCCGGCAAAGAAGTCAAGATCCCCGGCACCGACCACTCGGTGACCATCGGCTTCCAGGTCGGCGCGCTGATCCAGGTGCGCGATGGCCAGGATGTCGGCCCCGGCGAAGTGCTGGCCCGCATCCCCATCGAAGGCCAGAAGACCCGCGACATCACCGGCGGTCTGCCGCGTGTGGCCGAGTTGTTCGAAGCCCGCAGCCCCAAAGACAAGGGCATCCTGGCCGAGATGACCGGTACCGTGTCCTTCGGCAAAGAAACCAAAGGCAAGGTTCGCCTGCAAATCACCGACCCCGAAGGCAAGGTCTGGGAAGAGCTGGTGCCCAAAGAGAAGAACATCCTGGTCCACGAAGGCCAGGTGGTCAACAAGGGCGAGAGCATCGTCGACGGCCCCGCCGACCCGCAAGACATCCTGCGCCTCCTGGGCATGGAAGAGCTGGCCCGCTACATCGTCGACGAAGTGCAAGACGTGTACCGACTGCAAGGCGTGAAGATCAACGACAAGCACATCGAAGTGATCGTGCGCCAGATGTTGCGTCGCGTCGTGGTCGAGAACTCCGGCGACTCCAACTACATCGCCGGTGAGCAAGTCGAGCGCTCCGAGATCCTCAACACCAACGAGGCGCTGCAGGCCGAGGGCAAACTGCCCGCCACCTACAGCAACCTCTTGCTGGGCATCACCAAGGCGTCGCTCTCCACCGACTCCTTCATCTCGGCGGCTTCCTTCCAGGAAACCACCCGCGTGCTCACCGAAGCCGCCATCATGGGCAAACGCGACGACTTGCGCGGCCTGAAAGAAAACGTCATCGTCGGCCGCCTCATCCCGGCGGGTTCCGGCATGGCCTATCACAAGGCCCGCAAGGAAAAAGACCAGATGGACGAAGCCGAGCGCCGCGCCATCGCCGAAGCCGAAGCCGCTGACTTGGCTGCCGATCAGGCCGCCGCCAGCAGCAGCGAAGCCGACGCCTGAACCGCCACTGCAGAAATTGGGGTCTGACCCCAATTTCTGCGCTGTCGCAATAAAGCAACCATCCATTGGGGTCAGATCGATAGGGGTCTGACCCCAATTTTCTGCCCCCTATTACACTTGGGGCATGTTTGAATCAGCTTGGTTCTGGGCCGCTTGTGCCCTGTCTGTGTTTTGGTCTCTGGGCGCATACAACCGCCTGGTGCGCCTGCGCGGCCAGGTGGGTGCGCGTTACGCCGAGCTGATGGCTGTCTTAACAGCCCAGACCGAGTTGGCGCGCCAAACGCTCTCCGATGCCGCCGCCGACCCCGATTTGCAGCGCCGGGCTTCCAACGATGCGATTCACGTGGCGGCGTGCTGGCGACG
>JBEBAJ010000230.1:0-4311 GCA_041158965.1 Pseudomonadota bacterium
GCCACCGTCGCCTCGATGTCGGCCGGGGTGTGCGCGGCGCTGACAAACCCCGCCTCATACAAGGCGGGCGCAATGTACACGCCACGATTCAGCAAACCGTGAAACAAGGTGTTGAAACGCGGGCCATCGCTCTTCATCACCTGGGCATAGTTTTGCGGCAACTCTGGCAACAGGAAGAAACCGAACATGCCGCCCTGACAGTCTGCGCTGAAGGGCACTCCGGCATTGGCGGCAGCGGCCTTCAAGCCCTCGACCAGGCTTTGGGTGCGCTGGCTCAAGGCATCCCAAAACCCCGGCTTGGCGATCTCGCGCAGGGTGGTCAAGCCGCAGGCCGTGGCCACCGGGTTGCCACTCAGCGTGCCCGCCTGATACACCGGGCCGGTCGGGGCCAGCTGCGACATGATGGCACGCGGGCCACCGAAAGCCGCCAGCGGCATCCCGCCGCCTATCACCTTGCCCAGCACCGTCAAGTCGGGCTTGAAGCCGGGTATGGCTTTGGCATAAACGCTTTGCGCCGAGCCCAGCGCCACCCGGAACCCCGTCATCACTTCGTCCAGCACCAGCAAGGCGCCGTGCTGCGTGCACAGCTCGCGGCAGCGCTTCATAAAAGGCACACTGGCGCGCACAAAGTTCATATTGCCCGCGATGGGCTCGATCATCACGCAGGCCAACTCTTTGCCATGCAGGGCAAACGCCTCTTCAAGTTGCGCGACATTGTTGTACTCCAGCACCAGGGTGTGCTGCACCACCTCGGGCGGCACCCCGGCACTGGTCGGGTTGCCAAAGGTGGCCAGGCCCGAGCCCGCTTTCACCAGCAATGCGTCGGCATGACCGTGGTAGCAGCCTTCGAACTTGATGATCTTGCTGCGCCCGGTTGCGCCGCGTGCCAGCCGCAGGGCGCTCATGCCCGCCTCGGTGCCCGATGACACCAGCCGCACCATCTCCATCGAGGGCACATGGCGCAAGATTTCTTCGGCCAGTTCGATTTCGCGCTCGGTCGGGGCCCCAAAAGAAAACCCGTCCACCGCCGCCTTTTGCACCGCTTCCAGCACCGCCGGGTGGCCGTGGCCCAAAATCATCGGCCCCCACGAGCCGATGTAATCGATGTACCGCTGCCCGTTGGCGTCCCAAAAATAGGCGCCCTGCGCACGCTGCACGAAGCGCGGCGTGCCGCCCACCGCCCGAAACGCCCGCACCGGTGAGTTGACCCCGCCGGGTATGACTTGCGCGGCACGTTCAAACAAATTCTGGTTACGGTCACTCATGAATTCGATTCCTCTTCAAAAAAACCAGCGAAGCGCTGCAAAAAATCTCGGTTTGAACGACGCATGGGTCATTGCAAGGCTTCACTGGGGGGTCAGTGTCGGGTTTTGGGGTCGGGGTGAAATTCGCTCGCATCGCTCCCCGCCCCGGCCTCATCTTCTGCGTCACTCTGCGCCCAGAACAACCGGTCGGGCAAGACATGGCCCATGCCGGGCCGAAAACCATGCGCCAGGGTCTGGTCCAAA
The DNA here is from genome assembly GCA_041158965.1 of Pseudomonadota bacterium. Lineage (GTDB taxonomy): Bacteria > Pseudomonadota > Gammaproteobacteria > Burkholderiales > Burkholderiaceae_C > Limnohabitans. Next base: position 1,509 of record JBEBAJ010000230.1, read on the forward strand.
TAGCCCAGCGCTTCGCTCACGGCGGCCTCCAAATCGGTGCCCAGGGCCAAAAGCCCGGCCAGCGCCGCGCTCAGCGTTTCGCCAGCGCCCACAAACACGCCCTCAAAGCGCTCAAAGCTCACGCTCACCATCACCCCTTGCGAGGTGGCCAACTGGTTTTCCACATGCTGCTCGGATGGGCCCGGCAAGCCGGTCACCAAGGTGTAGGGGGTGCCGGCCTCGGCAGCGGCGCGGGCAATGTCGCGCGCACCGGGCGGTTTATCGGCCGACCAGTCGGGCAAAAGCCAGCGCCACAGTTGGTGGTGTTCGCCCACCAGCACCGTGGCTTGCGGCAGGATCAGGCTGCGAAAGGCATCGAGGTAGTCCTCCATCGGCTCTTCGTCCCACCAACTCAAGCCCGGCATATAGGCCACCACCGGCAATTCAGAGTAATCGGCGCAGATTTCAGCCATCACGCTCAGGTTCTCGGGCGAGCCGCCAAAACCGATCTTGATGACTTGCACGGGCACATCTTCCAGCACCTGACGGGCCTGCTCGCTCACCGCCTCATCATCCAAACTGTGCTGGCCGGTGGTCTCGGCGGTGTCGCGCAAATAGCAGGCGGTCACCACCCCCATCGGGTGCGCCCCCACCGAGGCGATGGACAAGGTGTCGGCCGCCAGCCCGCCCGCGCCAGAAGCATCATTGGCGTTGAAGCACAACACGCAAGCGGGGGTTTCTTCTTCAAGGTCAGTGACGGGTTCTTCGTTCATGCCAAATCGTCGGGGGCCGCCGCCGCGTCCATACAGACACAGGGCAAGGCTACAATCATCAGACCATTCTATGCGAGCATGATTGCCATATGAAAACCTGGATGTGTCTCATTTGCGGCTGGATTTACGACGAGGCGGCGGGCTCACCCGAAGAGGGCATCGCCCCCGGCACCCCCTGGGAGCAAGTGCCCATGAATTGGGTCTGCCCCGAATGCGGTGCCCGCAAGGAAGATTTTGAGATGGTGCAGATCTGATGACCCCTGAGTCCGAGCTGCTTCAAGCCCTGCGCTCGGGCCACGGTGAACCCACCCGACTCAGCGCCTGGCTCGACCTTTTTTTGCAGCTGGCTGAACCGCGCATCGACCAGTTGCGCTCGGTCTTGGCCGATTGGCACCAGCGCCCCAACGCCGTCATGCCTTTTCAGGCGTTGCGCCTGGCCGACCAACTCGCCGAATTGTGCGCCGAGCAGCCCAGCCCCAGCCTGGCCAATCTGTCGGTGGCACTGGCCGCCGCCCTGCGCCGCTTCAGCGCGCAAAACGCCGACCTCGCACAGCGTGAGGCCACCATGAAGGCCTGCGACGAACTGCTGCGCCAGCTGCACCAGCACGCCGCCGGTGTGCCGGTCGTCACCCCGCCCGACATCCTGCATAAATTGGGGTCAGACCCCAATTAATGAATCCCCCATTAATGCTTCTTCACCACTGCGTAGCGGGCCAGGGTTTCGGCTCGGGCCTTGGCATGGTCAACGACGGGCGCGGGGTAGTCGCGCCCCAGGCTCAGGCCGCAACTGGCCAGCTCCATCGGGTGTTCCCAGGGGGCATGAATGGCCTTGGCCGAAAGGCCGGCCAATTGAGGCAAATAGCGTTTGATGAACTTGCCCTCGGGGTCAAATTTTTGGCTTTGACTCACCGGGTTGAAGATGCGGAAATAGGGCTGGGCGTCGCAGCCGCTCGATGACGCCCATTGCCAACCCCCGTTATTGGCCGCCAGGTCAAAGTCGATCAGGTGTTGGGCAAAGTAGGCCTCGCCGCGCTGCCAATGCAGGCCCAGGTCCTTGGTCAGAAAGCTGGCCACCACCATGCGCAAACGGTTGTGCATATAACCCGTCTGGTTGATTTGGGCCATGGCCGCATCGACCAGCGGATAACCCGTGCGCCCTTCACACCAGGCGGCAAAAAGTGCATTGGCGGCCTTGCCGTTCGCCCATTGAATGGCGTCGTATTCGGGCTTGAATGCCCGCTCTACCACATGAGGGTGGTGGTAGAGGATCTGATGATAAAAATCACGCCAGATCAACTCCGACAACCACACCTCGGCCCCGGCATCACCCGCCAGGCTGCGTTCAAACGCCATGCGGGCCAGCTCGCGTATCGACACAGTGCCAAATCGCAAATGCACGCTCAGGTAGCTGGGCCCACGCAGGCTGGGGAAGTCGCGCCGCTGCCCGTAGTGCTGCATGCGCGCGTTGAAGTCTTCCAGCAAAGCCCGCCCACCGGGGCTACCCACACCCATGTGCAGGCCGCGCAGATTGGTCACCTCAAACCCCAGCTCGGACAGGCTGGGCATGGTCTGGCGGTGTGTGGCCGGGCGCGGGGCCAATGAGCGGGCATGGCGCGACACCGGGTAAGCGCGCAAATAGTAGGGGTCTTGCTCGGCTTTTTTGAGCCACGCCCGTTTGTACGGGGTGAATACGCCATAAGCGCTGCCCGACTGCGTCAGCACCTCGTCGCGCTCGAAGATGACATGGTCTTTGAACGTCTCCAGCGCAATGCCCCGCTCGGCCAGCAGGCCGCGCACCCGCTGGTCGCGCGACACCGCCGCAGGCTCATCGTCGTGGTTGGTGAATACCGCCTGCACACCCAGCTCTTGAGCCAAACGGGCGATCTCGGTCGCGCCTGCGCCGTGGCGCACGATCAGGCCGGCGTCGGGGTGACCAGCCAGTGCCCGCAGCTTGGCGTCGAGCGACTGCAATGATTCGTGGATGAATTCAACCCGACGGTCTTGCCGCGGCAGGCCGGTGAGGATATCGGTGTCAAACACAAAAGCCGCAT
>JBEBAJ010000231.1:0-4307 GCA_041158965.1 Pseudomonadota bacterium
CGACCTGGGCACCTGTTTCTTCAGCCTGGCCCGGGCTCGGTTTGATCTCAATATTCAGCATCAGCTCGCGAGACAAAAGCCAGCGTGCCACAGTCTGCAACCGTGCCAAGGGCTCGCCTGCGTGAGTGGGCCCATGCCAACTGCCGGCATCAAGTATGGACAAGGCATTCCAGGTCTGGCCCCCCGCCAAACCTTGCCCATTTGTGGTTCGGTCCAGGGTATCGTCATGCAACAGAAAAACCACACCGTCGGCACTGAGTTTGGCGTCGCATTCAAACATCCGAAAACCACGTCGCGCACCCGCCTGAAATGCGGCCAAGGTATTCTCAGGGGCCTGCAGCCCAGCGCCTCGGTGCGCCACCCAGCGTGGATAAGGCCAAGCTTTCATGCGTCCACCCTTAATCCAGACTCCATGTCAAACCAATGCAAGTGTTCAGGCAATGCCGCCATTCGACATACCTCACCGGCGCCAGGCGCAGCCTGATCTGCGGGCAAGCGCCAAGTGAGAGGCTCGGTGCCGAGTCGGGCATGGATCAATCGCTCGGCCCCCAGCAGCTCGACAGTTTCAACTTCCACCGACCAACCATCGCTGGCCAAAAAAAGGTGTTCCGGTCGCACACCCAGCACCCGGCCAGCAGTGACGCCAGGGGCTTGCCGCAAGAGGTTCATCGGGGGCGAGCCCATGAAACCGGCCACAAACACAGAGGCCGGCCGGTTGTAGACCTCTTCCGGGGTGCCAAACTGTTCAACACGGCCCGCATTCATGACCATCATGCGCTGGCCCAGGGTCATGGCTTCGACCTGATCATGGGTCACGTACAGGCTGGTCACGCCGAGGTCGCGGTGCAGCTTGCGAATTTCCAGTCGGGTTTGCGCCCGCAACTTGGCATCCAGATTAGAAAGCGGTTCGTCAAACAAAAACACTTGGGGTTGGCGCACCATCGCACGGCCCATGGCGACACGCTGACGCTGTCCGCCGGACAACTGGCGCGGTTTGCGCTCAAGCAGGGTTTGCAACTCTAGCCACTGTGCCACCTGCTCGACACGCTCTCGGATCGCCGTTTTGGACAGACCCGCAATCTTCAAGCCATAGGCCATGTTGTCGTACACGCTCATGTGCGGGTACAGGGCATAGTTTTGAAACACCATGGCGATGTCGCGCTGCGAGGGCTCTAGGTCGTTGACCACTCGCTCGCCTATGCGGATCTGACCTTGGGTGATGTCTTCCAGGCCCGCCACCATGCGCAACAAGGTCGACTTACCGCAACCTGATGGGCCAACGATGACGACAAACTCGCCGTCTCGGATGTCGGCGCTGAGGGCATGTATCACGGCAGTGGCCTTGGGGCCGTGGCCGTAGGTTTTACCGACTTGATCAAAAAGAATAGAAGCCATGGTTTTTTGTCAGCGATTATTTTTCGGTCTCGATCAGGCCTTTGACAAACCACTTTTGCATGAAGACCACCACCAGGGCGGGTGGCAACATGGCCAGCATGGCCGAGGCCATCACCACATTCCATTCGGTCCAGGACTCACCAGAAATCAGGCGCCTGATGCCCAATACCACCGGGTACATGTCTTCGCTGGTGGTGACCAATAAGGGCCACAGATATTGGTTCCAACCATAAATGAACTGGATGACGAACATGGCTGCGATGTTGGTGGCCGATAAAGGCAAGAGCACATCGATGAAAAAACGCATGGGTCCGGCCCCGTCGATGCGGGCGGCTTCGACCAGTTCGTCAGGCACCGTCAGAAAGAATTGCCGAAACAAAAAGGTGGCGGTGGCCGATGCGATCAATGGCACGCTGAGCCCCGCATAGGTATTGAGCAGGCCCAAGCTGGCGACCACGTCGTAAGTGGGTGAGATGCGCACTTCGACCGGCAGCATGAGGGTGATGAAGATCATCCAGAACACCAGGCCGCGCAAAGGAAAGCGGAAATAAACAATCGCAAAAGCAGACAACAATGAAATGGCGATTTTGCCCACAGCAATGCTGATCGCCGTGACCAGGCTGACCTCCAACATGGGCCACATGGGGGCCAAGGTCGAACCCGCAGAGTTGGTGCCACCCCACAGGGTCAGACGATAAGTCTCCAGCATGTGGTCACCGGGCCAAAGCGACATGGGGTTGCCCTGGTGAATTTGCTGGGCGCTCTGTGTGGATGCGACCCAAGTCAAGTAAATGGGAAAAGCCACAACCACAACACCGATCACCAGTATCAAGTGCGAAAACAGGGTCAACCAAGGGCGCCGTTCGACCATGTCAATACTGAACCTTTTTTTCAACAAATCGGAATTGGATGACGGTCAGGGTGACAACCAACAGCATGAGCACCACCGATTGCGCGGCCGAGGCACCGATGTCCATGGCCTTGAAGCCGTCGTAATAGACCTTGTAGACGAGGATGGCGGTTTCTTTGCCCGGGCCACCGTGGGTGGTGGCGTCAATGATGGCAAAGGTATCAAAAAACGCATAAACGATGTTGATCACCAGCAAAAAGAAGGTGGTCGGCGACAAAAGTGGAAAAACGATGGTCCAGAAACGCCGCCAAGGCTTGGCCCCGTCGATGGCTGCAGCCTCGATCAGCGAGCGCGGAATCGACTGCAAGCCCGCCAGAAAGAAAAGAAAGTTGTATGAGATTTGCTTCCATACTGCCGCCATCACGATCAGGGCCATGGCATGATCGGCATTGAGCAGATGGTTCCAGGGCAAGCCCCATTCCTTCAGCCAATAAGACACCACCCCCATGGGTGAGGCGAACATAAAAAGCCACAACACTCCGGCCACCACCGGTGCCACCGCATAGGGCCAAATCAGCAAGGTCTTGTAAAAGACTGACCCGCGCACCACCCGATCGGCCATGACGGCCAACAACAAAGCGATTGACAAACCCAGAACAGCCACCCAAAAGGAAAAAACCGCCGTGGTCTGAAATGAAGCCAAATAGGTGGAGTCTTCAAACAGGCGCTGGAAGTTTTGCCAACCCACAAATTCGGCACTGGTGCCAAAGGCGTCTTGTTCGAACAGACTCTGAAACAGCGCCTGCCCGGCTGGCCAAAAAAAGAACACACTGACCACCGCCATCTGGGGGGCGATCAGCAGCCAGGCCAGCCAGGTCTGGCGAAAAAAGACACGTTTGTCCAAAAGGGGTCAGCCCTTGTTGGCCTTCTCAAACCGGACCAATAATTCGTTGCCGCGACCTATGGCCGCATCCAGCGCTTCTTTGGCTTGTTTTTTACCAGACCACACTTGTTCCAGTTCTTCGTCGATGATGGTGCGGATCTGGACAAAGTTACCCAGACGCACGCCGCGTGACTTGTCGGTGGTTTTGCGAATCATTTGTGTGACAGACACATCAGTGCCTGGGTTCTTTTTGTAAAAACCCGACTTGTCGGTCAGTTCAAACGAAGCTTTGGTCACTGGCAGGTATCCGGTGCGCTGGTGGCTGGCAGCGGCGATTTCAGGCTTGGATAGATGGGCAAAGAACTGGCCAACCCCCTTATATTCATTGGCTTTTTTGCCGCTCATGACCCACAGGCTGGCACCCCCGATCACGGTGTTTTGCGGTGCGCCCGTGACATCGGGGTAATAAGGCAAGGTGCCAATGCCGTAGGCGAATTTGCCGTTACGGATCACGCTGCCATACAGGGCAGAAGACCCGGTGGCCATGGCACACTCACCTGAGACAAAAGTCGCATCGGCCGCATTGCCTCGGCCTTTGTACACAAACAGGCCACTCTTGGCCATATTGGCCAGGTTTTCAACGTGGCGCACATGCAGCGGGGTATTAAAACTCAGTCGCGCGTCCAAGCCACGCATGCCGTTGCCCTTGGTCGCAAACTCGGTGTTATGCCAGGCAGAAAAACTCTCCAGCTGGGTCCAGCTGATCCAGCTGGTGGTGAACGGACATTTGTGCCCGGAGGCCTTGAGCTTGGCGGCAGCCAGCGCCACCTCAGGCCAGGTCTTGGGCGGGTTTTCGGGGTCCATCCCAGCGGCCTTGAATGCGTCTTTGTTGTAGTGGAACACCGGGGTCGAACTGTTGAAAGGAAAGCTCAGCATCTGGCCGCTGGGCGAGGTGTAGTAACCAGCCACTGCGGGCACGTAAGCCTCTGGATCGAAGGTCACACCAGCTTCCTTCATGACCTCGGCGACGGGGCGAATGGCACCCTTGCTGGCCATCATGGTCGCAGTGCCCACCTCAAACACTTGCAAAATATGCGGGGCATTGCCTGCGCGGAAGGCGGCAATGGCGGCGGTCATGGACTCGTCGTAATTGCCTTTGAACACCGGCACCACCTTGTA
>JBEBAJ010000232.1:0-4262 GCA_041158965.1 Pseudomonadota bacterium
GCCCTCAGCTGCGCCATCCCCTTCGGCCTCAATGCACGCCAAATGAACGCCTGGATGTACGAAGGCAATGGCTTGAAGCTGATGCGCGACTTCTATCGCGGCTACAACATCGTGAACTTCCCCATGGGCAACACGGGTGCCCAGATGGGCGGCTGGTTCCGCAAGCCTTTCAAGTCACTGGCCGAATTCAAGGGCACCAAGTTCCGCGTCGGCGGCTTTGCCGGTCGCATCGTCGAGCGCATCGGTGGCGTGCCGCAGAACATTCCTGCCGGTGAAATCTACCAGGCCTTGGAAAAAGGCACGGTCGATGCCGCCGAGTGGATCGGGCCTTACGACGACATCAAGCTGGGCTTCTACAAGGTGGCCAAGCACTACGCTTACCCCGCATGGTGGGAAGGCGGCCCGCAACTCGATCTGTATGTCAACGCCAAGGTTTGGGACAGCCTGTCGGCCGAGCATAAGGCCATCATCGATGCGGCTTCTGCCTACACGCACATCGACATTCAGGCCAAGTACGACTACCGCAACGCCGGCGCACTCAAGCAGTTGGTGGCTGGCGGTGCCCAGTTGTTCCCCCTGCCCAAAGACATGATCGACGCCGCCTTCAAGACTTCGGAAGAAGTCTACGCCGATCTCTCCAACAAGAACCCCAACTGGAAGAAGATCTACGGCGACTACGCCGCCTGGCGCAAAGAGGCCAATATTTGGTTCCGCGTCACAGAGGCCCGTTTCGACAGCTTCATGCAGTCGGCAAAACTCTGATGACCGACCCCCGCCCCTGATTGGGGCGGTGCTCACCATTCAGGTGCAAAGCCCGGCCCAGGCCGGGCTTTTTCATGGGCGCATATTTTGCATGCGACAATAGAAGATTGTTTCGAATTTGCCCTCTTTCACATTCAGCTCCTATAAGACCATGAAATTTCTACTGACATGCGCCGAGTGGTTCGACGGCCTGAGTAAACGATTCGGTGAGGTGGCCGCCTGGGCTGTGCTGCTGTCTTGTGCCATCAGTTGTGCCAACGCCTTTGTCCGATTTGGTTTCAGCAATTCCTCCAACGCCTGGCTTGAAATCCAGTGGTACCTGTTTGCGGTTTGCGTCATGCTGGGCGCTGCCTGGGTGTTGCGGGTCAACGAACATGTGCGGGTGGACATCATTTACGGCAAATTGTCGGCCCGTGGCAAAGTGTATGTCGACATTTTTGGCATGGTCGTGTTTTTACTGCCGGTCATGGCGCTCATGTTCAATCTCTCCTTGCCGCTATTCATCCAGATGCTTGAGACCGGCGAGATGTCCAGCAACGCTGGCGGGCTCATCCGCTGGCCGGCCATGCTGATGTTGCCGCTGGGTTTTGCCATGATGTTCATTCAGGGCTTTTTTGAGATCATCAAGCGCATCGGCTGGTTGCGGGGCGAATATGAAATGAACCTCGTTTACGAAAGGCCCCTGCAATGACCATGGAGCAATTTGCGCCCCTGATGTTCCTGGGGCTGATCATCGTGATGCTCATTGGTTTTCCGGTGGCTTTTTCACTGGGTGCCTTGGGCTTGTATTGCGGCTTTTACGCCATTGAGATGGGGTGGTTCCCCGTCAACTTCCTGAACAATTTGCCGCTTAATATTTTTGGCATTTTGTCCAACGAGCTGTTGCTGGCCATTCCGTTTTTTACCCTGATGGGCAGCCTGCTTGAAAAATGCGGTTTGGCCGAAGACATGCTCGATTCCATGGGCCAGTTGTTTGGCCCGGTCAGGGGCGGCTTGGGCTATTCGGTCATCATTGTGGGCTTCATTCTGGGGGCCATCACCGGCACCGTGGCCGGCCAAGTCATTGCCATGGCCATGATCTCCTTGCCGGTCATGATCCGCTATGGCTACGACATGCGCTACGCCACCGGCGTGTTGGCCGCTTCCGGCACCATCACCCAATTGGTGCCTCCCTCACTGGTGCTGGTGGTCATGGCCGACCAGTTGGGCCAGTCGGTGGGCGACATGTACAAAGGCGCCTGGGGTCCCTCGATTCTGCAGATCATCCTGTTTGCGCTCTACACCTTCTTATTGACTCGTTTGCGTCCGAACGCCTTGCCCGGCGTGCCCCCCGAAGCCCGCACCTTGCAGGGCTGGTCTTTGTGGGCCAAGTGTCTGCGCGGCATCATCCCTTCAGCGGTGCTGATTTTCGCGGTGCTCGGCAGCATGGGCGGTTTGCCCGGCATCGATACCGCCATCGCCACGCCGACCGAGGCCGGTGCCATGGGGGCCTTTGGCGCCTTTGTGCTGGCCGCCATGCACAAACGCCTGAGTTGGCCCCTGGTGCGTGAAGCCATGGCGGGCACCATGCGCATCACTGCCATGGTGGTCTTCATCCTGATCGGTTCGCGGGTCTTCTCGCTGGTCTTCCAAGGGGTCGATGGAGGACGCTGGATTGAGCACTTGCTCAGTGACTTGCCTGGTGGCCAAGTCGGCTTCCTGCTGGTGGTCAACGTCTTTATTTTCTTTCTTGCTTTCTTCCTCGACTTTTTCGAGATCGCCTTCATCATCCTGCCCCTGCTGGGCCCGGTGGCCGAAAAAATGGGCATCGATCTGGTCTGGTTCGGCGTGCTCTTGTGCGTGAACATGCAAACCAGTTTCATGCACCCGCCATTTGGTTTTGCGCTCTTTTATTTGCGCGGCATCTCTGACAGCCTGTTCAAGTCAGGGGCCATCACCCAAAAAATCGAGTCACGCGACATCTATCTGGGCTCCATCCCTTGGGTGATTTTGCAACTGGTGCTGGTGGTCATCGTCATCTTTGTGCCGCAATCGGTCATGATGTTCCTCGACAAAGCCCCGAAGGTCGATCTCGATCAGGTCACCATCGAGTTGCCTGACGAAGACAACCGATCCGAAGACGAAGCCAATCAGGAAAAAAACCTCAACGACCTGCTCAAGGCGCCCGCCGACACGGCGTCGCCCAAACAGCCGTGAACGATGCGGTCGAGGGGCCAGCCTTTGGCTGGCCATCGCGCCTTTTGGCCTTGTTCGCCCTGTGTGCCGTGGCCTGGCAGGCATGGTCGGCCTGGCAGGGCTTCGAGACCCAGCCCGACCGCGTCACCCTGACCTTGCTGGGTTTGGGTGCATTGGGTCTGCTCTATGGTTTGGGCCACATCTGGCTCACCCGCACCCGCATCGATGACACCCACATCCGGCAACTTGGCTGGTCGCACACCGAGGTGGAAATTGCCCGCATCAGTCAGGTCAAACTGATCCATGTCCCTTATCTCTCCTGGCTGGTGTCCTCACGCCTGGTGGTGCGTGCGGGAGGGCTGCGCACCTGGGTCTTTCATGCCTCAGATCGGGCGGTTTTGCAACGTTTCTGGCAGTTGGCCTACGACCGACAATCGCCCCCCATGGCCCCGCCGTCAGCCCAATGAAGGGATGAGCCGGGGTGGTTTGTTACAATCACCGTATGCGCAAGCCTGTTGATCTCTCACTGCTGTCCCGCCCCGGCTTGGGGTGTTCGGTCACGGGCGAGCGCCGGATTAAAACCACGACCACCAAGGGCTGAACGGCTCTGGTTCGTCGTGCGCCCTACCGGCCAGACGAGCCGGAACCCAAAGGTTTGTGGGTCAATGTTGTCGCAGAAAGGGCGTACAAATGAGCAAGTTGGTAGGACTGGTGGGCTGGCGTGGCATGGTCGGCTCGGTACTGATGGATCGCATGGTGTTAGAGGGCGACTTCGACCTCATTGAACCGGTCTTTTTCTCCACTTCCAATGCGGGCGGCACGGCCCCTGCACAAGCCAAAAACGAGGCCCGGCTGCAAGACGCCAACGACATCACCGCCCTGTCGCGTTGCGACATCATCATCACCTGCCAGGGCGGCGACTACACCAAAGAGGTCTACCCCAAGTTGCGTGCAAAAGGCTGGAAGGGCCACTGGATCGACGCCGCCTCCACCTTGCGCATGGCCGACGATGCGGTCATCATCCTCGACCCGGTCAATCGCGCCGTCATCGATCAGGCATTGGCCCAAGGTGGGCGCAACTGGATCGGCGGCAATTGCACCGTCAGTCTGATGCTCATGGCCATGGGCGGCCTCTTTCAGCACAAGCTGGTCGAATGGGTCAGTGCCATGACCTACCAAGCCGCATCCGGCGCTGGCGCGCAAAACATGCGTGAGCTGTTGGCTCAGATGGGTGCATTGCACGATGCCGTCAAAGAAGAGCTGGCTGACCCGGCCAGCGCCATTTTGGACATCGATCGCAAGGTCTCGGCCACCATGCGCTCCTC
>JBEBAJ010000233.1:0-4189 GCA_041158965.1 Pseudomonadota bacterium
TGAGTACCCATGCTGAAATACCTCACCATCCCCGTCACCCCATTCCAGCAAAACTGTTCGCTGGTGTGGGACGATGCAACGAAGCAAGCCGCCGTGATCGACCCTGGCGGCGATACCGAGCGGATTCTGGCTGCGGTGGAGAAGTTGGGGCTGAAGCTGGAACAAATCTGGATCACGCACGCGCATGTCGACCACGCGGCCGCCACCGCTGATTTGGCTGAAAGCCTGCAACTGCCCATCCATGGGCCGCACCCTGAAGATCAGTTCTGGATCGATGGTTTGGCGCAAGCGGCGGCGATGTACCAGTTTCCGCCGGCCAAGCCGTTCACGCCGACGCGCTGGTTGCACGACGGCGACACGGTGTCGATCGGCGCGCACACCTTGCAGGTGCGGCATTGCCCCGGGCACACCCCCGGGCATGTGGTGTTTTATTCGCCCGAGATCGGGCGGGCGTTTGTAGGCGATGTGCTGTTTGCCGGCAGCATCGGGCGCACGGATTTTCCGCGTGGGGACTATGACACGCTGATTGACAGCATCACGCAGCGGCTGTGGCCCATGGGCAATGAGACGGTGTTCATTCCTGGCCACGGGCCGGAGAGCACATTTGGGCGTGAGCGCCAAACCAACCCCTTTGTGGGTGGGACCTGAGTCGACAAGACCTGCTCAGGGGCTGCGTCGCTCAAGGCGGGCGGCGAAGTAAACCAGCAGCAAGACGGGCACACCCAGCAAAGCGGTGGTGGTGAAGAACGCCGGGTAGCCGTGGGCGTCGACGAAGACCCCTGAGAAGCCCGCCAGCCATTTGGGGGCCAGCAACATCAAGGAACTGAATAAAGCGTACTGTGTGGCCGAGTACTGCACCTGGGTCAGGCTGGAGAGGTAGGCGATGAAGGCCGCCGAGGCGATGCCCCCTGCCAGGTTGTCGGCACTGACGATGAGCACCAGGGCGGTGAGGTCGGCGGGTTGCTGGGCCAACCAGGCAAAGAGCAGATTGCTGGCGGCACTGAGCACTGCGCCCAGCATGAGGATGCGCATGATGCCAAAGCGCAGCGACAGCACCCCGCCCACAAAGGCCCCCAGCAGGGTCATGATGACGCCGAAGATTTTGCTGACCGCCGCCACTTGTTCTTTGGTGTAACCCATGTCGACATAAAAGGGGTTGGCCATGATGCCCATGACGACGTCGCTGATGCGGTAGATGCCGATGAGGGAGAGGATGAGCACGGCATGCCAGCGGTGGCGGCGGATGAATTCGGCAAACGGCTCGATGAGCACCTGGCGCAGCCACTCGCCCGGGCCACGGGCCTGGGGCAGAGGCACGGGGGCGGGCTCGGGGGAGGACAGCACGGTGGCCATGCCGACCGCCATGGATGCCGCCATGACGGCGTAGGCCCAAGACCAGGCCTGGTGCTGATAGCCGGGGCCCGTCTGTGCCCCGGCGGCCAGCCACAGCACGCCCGCCCCGGCCCAGATCATGGCCAGCCGATAGCCGGTTTGGTAGGTGGCGGCGAGTGCCGCCTGATGTTGGGCCGAGGCCGATTCGATGCGATAGGCGTCAAGGGCGATGTCTTGGGTGGCCGAGCCAAAAGCGAGCACCAGGGCCCAGATGACCAAGGCGGAGAGGTCGGCCTGGGGGTCAGTGGCGGCCATGCCAAGCATGCCGATGACGATGGCGGTTTGCGAGAAAAGAAGCCAGCTGCGGCGGCGCCCCAAGCGCCGGTGCAATAGGGGCAGCGGGAGCCGGTCCACCAGCGGGGCCCAGGCCCACTTGAAGGCATAGGCCAGACCCACCCAGCTGAGAAAGCCGATGGTGGCGCGGTCTATGCCCGCCTCGCGCAGGCGAAAGCTGAGGGTGCCCAAAACCAGCAACAATGGCAAACCCGCCGAAAACCCGAGAAAAAACATGCGCAGGGCTGGCGGACTGAAATAAACTGAGAGGGCCCCGCGCCAGCCTTGAGGCTGCTCAGGCGCAGCCGGTGCCGGTGGGGTTGAATGTTCGGACATAGGCTCTATTTTCTGTGTTTTAAAGGGCGAACCTGTCATGCAAGAGTTTGACCGTCGAAGATTTATACACCGTTGTGCCTGGTGCACGGCGGGTTTGGGCTTGTTCGGCCCTGCGGCCTGGGGTCGCGACGGGGTGGAAGTGGGCGAGCCCTCGAAGTTCGCCAAGCTGGTGCCGGCCGAAGAGTTGGAGCGCAATGCACAGCAACAATACCAGCAGATGCTGGAGCAGGCGGCCAGTAAAAACGCCCTGGGCCCGGCAAATCACCCGCAGGTGATCCGACTGCGCCAGATCGCCCAACGCATCATTCCTCACAGCCTGGACTGGAATCCGCGGGCCCGGCAGTGGAAATGGGAAGTGAATTTGATCGGCTCGGCGCAGATCAATGCCTTTTGCATGCCGGGGGGCAAGATTGCTTTTTTTGTCGGCATTCTGAAACAGCTCGATTTGAATGACGACGAGGTGGCCATGGTGATGGGCCATGAGATCGCCCACGCCCTGCGCGAACATGCGCGGGAACGCATGGGCAAGAGCGCCGCGACCCAGGGCCTGACCCGTTTGGGTGGGGCGATTGTCTCCGGGGTGTTTGGCATCAGCCCGCAAATCACCGACATGGTGGCGCGGGAAGGGGCCAATTTGCTGACCCTGAAGTTCAGCCGCGAGGATGAGACCGAGGCCGATCTGGTGGGCATGGAGTTGGCGGCGCGGGCCGGTTACAACCCGCAGGCCGGGGTGACTTTGTGGCAAAAGATGAGCGCAGCGAACAAAAACGCCCCGCCGCAGTGGCTGAGCACCCACCCATCAGGCGACAGCCGGATTCGGGAGATCGAGGCCAATTTGCCTAAGGTGATGCCGCTGTACCAGCGGGCCCAGTGAGCTCTGCCACCAGGCGGTCTTTTTGCACCTTGCCCAATGCGGTTTTGGGCAATTGCGCCACTCGCACCAGACGCCTGGGGTGTTTGTAGCGGGCCAGCTGCGCGCGCACAGCGGCCAGCAGCTCATCGTCACTGGCCGCGGCATTCGGGCGCATCACGACCACCGCGACCAGGCTTTCGCCCCAGCGAGGGTCGGGCAAGCCGACGGCGGCGCATTCAGCCACGGCCGGGTGACGGGCCAGGATGGCTTCAATTTCAGCCGGATAGATGTTCTCTCCGCCCGAGATGATCATGTCTTTGGCGCGCCCGACGATGCGCCAGCTTTGATCGGCCTCGATGCGGGCCAGATCGCCGGTGTGAAACCAGCCGTCGGCATCGAGGGCCGCCCGGTCGGGCCAGTATTGGCGCACCAAGGCCGGGCCGCGCAAGCAGACCTCGCCGACGCCGTCGGTGGCGCCGGGCACGGGTTCGAGACGGGCCTCTACACCCGGGGCGGGCCAACCGCATGAGCCGATGTGGCTGTGCGCATGGTCGGGGCCCAGAGCGATGGAGAAGGGGCCGGTTTCGGTGGCGCCATAGACATTACAGACTGGCACGCCGCGCTGCAACCAGGCCTGTACAAGGTCGTCGGGCAAGACGCTGGAGCCCGCCCACAGGGCCCGCAGTCGGGGCCAGCGGGCCTGGGCAAACAAAGGGTGCTCGATGACCGCGCGCATGACGGCAGGCACCATCAGGGTGAGGGTGATGTCTTGCCCGGCGAGGTCTTTGAGCACCTGCTCGGGGTCGAAGCGCGCATGCAAGACCACGCAGGCCCCGGCCAGCCAGGCCGGCAGGGTTTGGATGCACAGGCCACCGACGTGAAAGAGGGGCAAGAGGGTCAGCACCCGGTCGTCGGGGTTCAGGCCCTGCACGGCAATGGCGGCACGGGCGTTGGCCAGCATTTGGCCCTGGGTATGTACCGCCCCTTTGGGGCGCCCCGTGGTGCCGGAGGTGTAGACCAAGAGCACCGGGTCATGGGTGCGGTCCACAGCGGTGCCAGGCCAGGGTGTGGCAGGGGCCGCTGACAGGGCCTGTGGCGACTGTGTCAGCAGATGGCAGGGCCATTGGGCCTGACGGGCCAGGGCTTGTGCGGCCTCGAAATGGGCCTCGTCGGCCAGCAGGCAGCGCGGTTGGCAGTCTTCAAGCACCTGTCGCCATTCGGCCATGGCCAGCCGGAAGTTGAGGGGCACCCAGATGGCGCCCAGATCGGCCAACGCGAGCAAGGCCACGACTTGCATGGGATGCCCCAGACTGAGTGCGGCGACCCGATCACCCG
>JBEBAJ010000234.1:0-4088 GCA_041158965.1 Pseudomonadota bacterium
TCTGGATGTCAAAGAGGTGGTCTGGTGGTCGATTTATGACATCGGCCACAGCCTCACCGACCGCTTTGACGATGTGCCCGAGGGGGTGGACCGCAACCCTCGTGTGTTCACCGCAGGTGACGCTTGCCACACGCACTCGCCCAAGGCAGGCCAAGGCATGAATGTGTCGATGCAAGACACCTTCAACCTGGGCTGGAAGCTGGTGCATGTGCTGCAAGGACGCAGCAATGCGAGCCTGCTGCGCAGCTACTCGAAAGAACGACTGACCGAGGCCAAGCGCTTGGTGGAGACCGACCATGAATGGTCGCGCATCATGTCGGCACCCACCACGCAGGCCGAGCGCGACGGCACGCAAGAGCCCCGCATCATCCGACAGTTCAAGGCCAATCTTGAGTTCACCGGCGGCACTGCGGTGAAGTACGACACATCCACCCTGTTTGCCGCCTCACCCCATCAAGCGCTGGCACGAGGGCTGGAGATCGGGCGGCGCTTTCACTCGGCACCGGTGGTGAGACTGGCCGACGCCAAACAAATGCAATTGGGCCATGTGGCCGAGGCCGACGCACGCTGGCGTCTGTATGTCTTTGCCGGCAAGGCGGACAGCTCAAACCCGGGCTCGGCCATCCATCGTCTGGCCCAATGGCTGGAAACCCACCCCGACTCGCCGGTGGTCAGACACACCCGGGCGGGTGAAGACATTGATGCGGTGATCGATGTGCGCACCGTATTTCAGCAAACCTTCGAGCAACTGGCCTATGAGGACATGCCGTCGCTGCTGAAGCCCAAAACCGGCAAACTGGGGCTGCAAGACCATGAGAAAGTGTTCTGCGTCGATCACAAAGGCCTGGGCGATATTTATGACATGCGTGGCATTGACCGAGAGCAGGGTTGCATGGTCGTGGTGCGCCCCGATCAGTATGTGGCCCATGTGCTGCCGCTCAACGGCTGGGCCGAGCTGACGAAATACTTTGAGGGCGTGTTTCGCTAAAACTGTTTGCGACAGGTGTATGGGGCTGGTCTGGCGCTGGTCTGAATTGAGTTTGGTGCATCTCCGAGTTTTGTACTCTGACATGGGCACGAATGGGGTGCATCAACCCGCGCCAAATTGGTGCACCACCCCTGGCTTAGGCTGATCGACATTCGGGAAGGGCTGGCACAGGTCTTGCGAAACAGGTGTATTCCCCGACGAACGGGGCATTGCACCCAATGTTTCATGAGGACACCCCATGCCAAGCCAGCGCCCACCTCTCTTGACGCCCGCCAGCACGGCGCCCAAAAAAGTTCATGATGCATATGACAGCGACCGCCCGCTGTTGATGCGCTGCGCCTGCGGCGCAGACCATGCCCCGGGTCAGCACAGTGAGGCCGGGCCTTTGCTGGCTCAGAGCGCACAAGAGATGGGGAACGACTTCATCGAGGCCTCTTTGATGAAAGCTTTGTTCCCGGTGGATCAGGTGCGCCGGGGCTTTCTCAAGGCGGTGGGAGCGAACACTGCACGGGCGGCCATCGCGTCGGTGCTGCCCATTGGTGTCATGCAGGCGATGGCCCAGGATCGCGGGACACCGGAAAAGAAAGACCTCAAGATCGGCTTTATCGCCATCACTTGTGCCAGCCCGCTGATCATGGCTGACCCGCTGGGCTTTTACCGGCGTGAGGGCCTGAATGTGCAACTGATGAAAACCGCCGGCTGGGCCCTGATCAGAGACAAGATGATCAATAAGGAACACGATGCCAGCCATTTTCTTTCGCCCATGCCCATCGCCATGAGCATGGGGCTGGGGAGCAACCAGGTGGACATGAATGTCGCCAGCATTCAAAACACCAACGGCCAGGCCATCACCCTGCATGTGAAGCACAAGGACAAGCGCGACCCCAAATCGTGGAAAGGGTTCAAATTTGCGGTGCCGTTCGAGTATTCGATGCACAATTTTTTGCTGCGCTATTACCTGGCCGAAAACGGCCTCAACCCGGACACCGATGTGCAAATTCGCGTCACTCCGCCCCCGGAAATGGTGGCCAATCTGCGTGCGGGCAATATCGACGGGTTCCTGGGCCCAGACCCCTTTAATCAGCGGGCGGTTTATGACGAGGTTGGCTTCATACACATTTTGTCGAAAGAGATTTGGGATGGGCACCCCTGCTGCGCGTTTGGCATGAGTGACGCATTCATCAAACAGAACCCGAATACATTTGCGGCACTTTACCGTTCGGTCCTGACCGCCAGCCATATGGCGAGCCAGGCCAAAGACCGGGATTTGATTGCCAAGGTCATCTCCCCGGCCCAATACCTGAATCAGCCCGAGACGGTGATTGCCCAGGTACTGACCGGCAAATTTGCCGACGGATTGGGCGGGGTGAAGAATGTGCCCGACCGGGCGAATTTTGACCCGGTGCCGTGGCAGAGCATGGCGGTGTGGATGCTGACCCAGATGAAGCGTTGGGGCTATGTCAAAGGGGACGTGAATTACCGCCAGATCGCCGAGAAAGTTTTTTTGCTCACCGACGCCAAAAAATACATGGCAGAGGCCGGGTTCAAGCCACCCGAGGGGGCGTATCGGAAATTCAAAATCATGGGCAAGGAATTTGACCCCGCCAAGCCCGATGAATACCTGAAATCGTTTGCCATCCACAAGCAGGCTTGAGCATGAAGCGCCCCTTGCATTTGAGTTTAAGCGCCGCGCTTTTGTCTGTGCTGATTTTTGTGTCCTTTTTGTCGGTGTGGCATGTGAGCACCCTGCCTGAGGCCGTCAAAGCATCTGCACAGACATCGGGCATGACGCCAGAACAAATTGAATACGCCAAGCTCATGGGCAAAAGCGTGGACACCCCCAAAAAGACCGATGGCTTCCCCACGCCATCTCAAATGGTGGCCACCTTTCGTGACCAACTGGCAAATCCTTTTTATGACAATGGCCCCAACGACAAAGGCATTGCCATTCAATTGGCCCATTCGCTGGCCAGGGTCGGCCTGGGCTTCGCATTGGCTTGCCTGCTGGCATTGCCCTTGGGTTTTGTGATTGGCATGAGCCCGCTGCTTTCGAGAGCCTTTGACCCGTTTATACAGGTGCTCAAGCCCATCAGCCCATTGGCGTGGATGCCCCTGGCCCTCTACACGATCAAGGACTCGAATATTTCCGGGATTTTTGTGATTTTTATTTGCTCGGTCTGGCCCATGCTGATCAACACCGCTTTTGGGGTGGCTTCGGTCAAGCGGGATTGGCTGAATGTGGCACTGACCCTGGAAGTGTCTTGGTGGCGCAAAGCGTTTCTTGTGATTTTGCCCGCAGCGGCCCCAACGATTCTGACCGGCATGCGCATCAGCATGGGGATTGCGTGGCTGGTGATCGTCGCGGCCGAGATGCTGGTGGGCGGAACAGGCATTGGGTACTTTGTCTGGAATGAATGGAACAACCTCTCTTTGACCAATGTGATCTTCGCCGTGGTGATGATCGGTGTGGTGGGGATGCTGCTGGATCTGATGTTTGCGCAATTGCAAAAGGCGGTGACCTATGTGGAGTGATGTCAGTCAGCGCTCATCCGCAGCGCCCTCCCACCAGCCTATTTCAGGAAAAAGCGGGTTCCTGAAAATTGAAGGTTTGTGCAAGACCTATACACCAGGCAAGCCGGTGTTTGATCAAGTCAGCTTTGACATTGAACGCGGTGAGTTCGTCTGTGTGATCGGTCACTCGGGATGCGGCAAGACCACCATCTTGAATGTATTGGCTGGCCTGGACAGCGCCAGCGGCGGACATGTGATCATGGACGGGCGCGAAATCAGTGGCCCCAGCCTGGAGCGTGGGGTGGTGTTTCAGGGGCATGCCCTGATGCCCTGGATGACGGTGCGGCGCAATATCGCATTTGCCGTTCAATCGCGCTGGCCCGATTGGACGCCCAGGGAGGTGAACGACCATGTGGAGAAATTTGTCGCATTGGTGGGGTTGACGCACGCCATCGACAAAAAACCCGCGCAACTCTCCGGTGGCATGAAGCAGCGTGTGGGCATCGCCAGGGCTTTTTCCATTCAACCCAAGATGCTGCTGCTGGATGAACCCTTTGGGGCGCTGGATGCGCTCACCCGGGGTTCGATC
>JBEBAJ010000235.1:0-4084 GCA_041158965.1 Pseudomonadota bacterium
GCACCGGGCAATGGGGAAGAGGTCATGGTGTGTCTGAGGGCTTGCGTGAGGGCAGGGAGGGGGTCAGGATTTGCGGCAAGGTGGCGCGATCTTGCGCGGCCGGTTCGGTGGGCAGGTACAACGCTCCCCGTTGTCCGCAACCGATCAGACCCGAAGCCATGCCGCCCGCAAGGGCAAGGGCGGTGACTAGAATGCGCGCGTTCATCCAGAAATTGTATCCAGACCCTCGGGCCTGCATTTTGTTGTCACTTCTTTACGGGGCACACCGTGTGCCTATCACCCCGCATGACTGATCTCGAATTTCTCGACCGTGCCGAATTGCTGCTGCGTGCGCTGGAGCAACAATGCGATCGCCTCAATGACGACACCGATGCGGACATCGACAACCAACGCGTGGGTGGCATGATCACGCTGACCTTCAGCAACCGCAGCCAGATCATTGTCAACCTGCAAAAGCCCCTGCATGAAGTGTGGCTCGCGGCACGCTCGGGGGGCTATCACTACCGCTTTGACGGTCAGCAGTGGGTGGACACCAAAGGCCAGGGCGAATTCTGGGCGCAGTTGAGTCGCGATATCAGCGCGCAGGCCGGCCTGCCCCTGGTCTTCAGTTCTTGAACAAATCGAGAATCTTGCGCTTCTCCTCGGCAGCGGGTAACTCGCCCGCGCCTTTTCCATCAAGGCCCAGGTTGGTCACCCCCGAGGTGCGCGGGAATTCGCGGAAATACCACTCGCCGCCTTCGTTCATCACACCGGCAGGCACGGGCAATTCCTGAACGGGTACGTTCTTGAGTGCGTGCTGCATGTAGCTGATCCAGACCGGTAGGCTCAACCCCCCGCCGGTTTCGCGTTCACCCAGTTTGCGCGGCGTGTCGTAGCCAATCCAGGTGATGGCGGTAAGGGTGGGCTGGTAGCCAGCAAACCAGGCGTCCATCGAGTCGTTGGTGGTACCGGTCTTGCCGTACAGGTCCGGTCGCTTCAGCGTGGCTTGTGCCTTGGCGGCCGTGCCCGAGCGCGTCACTTCCTGCAGCAAGCTGGTCATCAAAAAAGCATTGCGGGGCTCGATGGCGCGCGCCGATTCTTCCTGCTCGATGGGTGTGTACTGCGACAGCACCTTGCCCATGGCATCCGTCACCTTGGTGATGAGATAGGGGTTCACGCGGTAGCCGCCATTGGCAAACACCGAATACCCCACCGCCATTTGCAGCGGGGTGACTGAACCCGCCCCAAGTGCCATGGTGAGGTAGGGGGGATGACGTTCGGCCTCGAAACCAAAGCGGGTGATCCATTGCTGGGCATAGGGCGCGCCGATGGATTGCAGCACGCGAATCGAGACCATGTTTTTGGACTTGGCCAGGCCGGTTCGCAATGACATCGCCCCTTCAAACTTGCCGTCGTAGTTTTTAGGCTCCCAGGCTTGACTGCCGGTGACGCTGGCATCAAAGAACAAGGGCGCATCGTTCACCACTGTTGAGGGAGTGAAGCCTTTTTCCAGCGCCGCCGAATAAATGAAGGGTTTGAAGCTCGAGCCCGGTTGGCGCCAGGCCTGGGTGACGTGGTTGAACTTGTTTTTTTCGAAGTCAAAACCACCGACCAGCGAGCGAATGGCGCCGTCGCGTGGATCGATCGCCACGAAGGCACCCTCCACCTCGGGCAACTGCGTGATTTCCCAGCCTTTTGCACCTTTGGCAATGCGCACCAGCGCGCCGGGTCGCAGCTTGAGGTTGGGCGGGGCTTTGTCGCTCAGACCAGATTGCACCGGTTTCAAGCCATCGCCGGTGATGTCAATGAACTCGCTGTTGTGGCGCGCCACGCGCACTTTCTTCGGGGTAGCTTCCACCACCACAGCGGCCAGCAGATCGCCCTTGTCGCCCGCATCAATGAGGGTGTCATCGATCAGGTCTTCGGCCGCAGTGGGATTGGCCGGCAGGTTGATGAATTTTTCGGGACCCCGGTAGTGCTGTCGCAGTTCGTAGTCCAGGATGCCGCGGCGCAGCGCCTGGTAGGCCACTTCCTGGTCCTCGGCCCTGATGGTGGTGTGCACATGCAGGCCGCGCGTGTAGATCTCCGGGCCGTACTGCGCGAACATCAATTGACGCGCCATCTCGGCCACGTAGTCGGCGTGGGTGTGTTGCACCGTCGCGGCAGTGCGAATCTTCAGTTCCTCGCGCTTGGCCGCCTCGGCCTGTTCCTTGGTGATGAAGTTGTTCTCGAGCATGCGCTCGATGATGTAGAGCTGGCGCGAGCGGGCACGTTTGGGGTTGCTGATGGGGTTGTACGCAGATGGCGCTTTGGGGAGCCCCGCCAGCATGGCCGCCTCGGCGATGCTGATTTTCTGGAGTGGCTTGCCAAAGTAGGTTTCGCTGGCTGCGGCAAATCCGTAGGCGCGTTGTCCGAGGTAGATCTGGTTGAGGTAGATCTCCAGAATCTGGTCCTTGCTCAGCAAATGCTCCAGCTTGAAGGTGAGCAAGATCTCGTAGATCTTGCGGGTGAAGGTTTTCTCGGACGACAGGTACACATTGCGCGCGACCTGCATGGTGATGGTGGATGCGCCCTGGCTTTTGGCGCGTCCCAAGTTGGCCAGGCTGGCTCGCAACAAGCCGATGTAATCCAGTCCGCCATGCTGATAAAAGCGCGCATCCTCAATGGCCAGCACCGCGTTCACCATGACGGGCGGGATGTCCTTGAACGGAGTCAGGTTGCGACGCTCCTCGCCGAACTCGCCAATCTGCTTGCCCTCGATCGAGAACACACGCATGGACAGTTTGGGTTTGTAGTCCGCCAGGTCAGAGACATCGGGCAGTTGGGGGTAGGCCATGGCCAGCGCCACGGCAACGACCAACAGACCCGCCAACAGACCCGCAGCCAGCAAACCCAGACTCCAACTGAAAAAACCGATCAGCAGACCTGCCAGGGGCGAACGCGTGCCGTGAGGCTCAAGCGAGGGAGTGCGTGGTGGGTCGGGAGGTATGCGGGTGGCCATAGCGTGCACTGCAGGATGCAGTGCTCAGTGTGTGATGGGTGATTGTAAAAAATTACCAGGCTTGGACATCCGAAACAGGGACGATGGGCACAGCCTTCAATAGTATCAAAGCATTCGTTTCGATGGTGGGCCTGATATGTTTCAACCATTCTTCTTGATGACGCGCTGGGTGCGACGGTGGGCCCGGCACAGAATGCAACGCTGGGCAAGCTTGGCGATCCATCGTCTGCTTCGTGGGGTGAGCGTCCCGCTGCAGGTCGGGGTGTTGCTGCAGCAAGAGGGCTGGCACAGGGTCCTGCACGATCCTGGCGCGTCGAGGTTGCATACCCACCACCCAAGCCTTGAACAGGCTGCGTTGGCCGCGGCGCAATATCGAGCGTGGGCAACTGATGCTCAGTCGGAACGGTTGAGCTTGCAGCCTGGGCTGGTCTCTGGGGGATGGCCACCCGACCTGCTGACAGGCTGGCGCAGGGCTTTGCAGGATGTGCACAACAGCTTGCCCAACCGCCCCTGTCACCTGACACTGGCCTGGCCCGACGAGCAGTTGTGGACAGGCGCGATCACCCTGACGGGCCCGCTCTCGCAGGCCGAGGTGCCTTCGTTGCTCGAACAGGAGTTAGCCCTGGTGTTACCAGTTCCCATCGACCAGGTGGCCTGGGATGCCCGCCCCCTCGCTCAGCCGGGGGACAGGCCGTCGGACCGAGGAGCCTGGCAAACCCTGTTGTCATGGCTGAGGGGCAGGTTGGGACCCGCAATGGGTCACCCGTTGGCCTCATCAGGGCACAGCCACCAAGATGCTGTCTGGCAGTGCTGGGCGATACCCCGCGCCTTGGCCCATCACATCGGCGCGGTGGGACGACAACTGGGTTGGGTCAGCGTGGGCATCGAACCGCGTTCGGTATCGGTGCAGCGGGCCACGGCGTTCTGGTCTCCCCAGGCTGACCCCTTGAATGCAGAGGTCGCGATCCAAAGGGTTCCCTCGCCTGAGGCGCTGGCGGCATGGGGGGCGGCGCTCCGTCCGCCGCAGCAGGCGCCGGATTTGCTGCGCGGTCATCGAGGGGGTTGGCTGTTGCGGGGTTCGTTGCAGGCTCGGGGGTGGTGGCC
>JBEBAJ010000236.1:0-4318 GCA_041158965.1 Pseudomonadota bacterium
TGGTCAGTGGCGAAGCCTTCCCCCCCAGCCTGCGCGACTGGCTGGCCGAGCGCGGCATCACCGCCTACCAGTGCTACGCCACCGCCGACCTGGGCCTGGTGGCCTATGAAACCGCGTCACGCCAGGGCATGGTCGTCGACGAAGGCGTCATCATCGAAATCGTGCGACCCGGCACCGGCGACCCCGTGGCAGAAGGCGAGGTCGGTGAGCTGGTCGTGACCACCCTCAACCCCGACTACCCGCTGATCCGCTTTGGCACCGGCGACCTCACTGCCGTCTTGCCCGGCCAGTGCCCCACCGGGCGCACCAACACCCGCATCAAAGGCTGGATGGGGCGAGCCGACCAAACCACCAAAGTGCGCGGCATGTTCGTCCACCCCGGCCAAGTCGATCAGGTTGCCAAACGCTTCCCCGAAATCGTCAAAGCCCGGCTGGTGGTCAGCGGCGAGATGGCCAACGACCAAATGGCCTTGCGCGTCGAAGTCAACGCTCGACCTGACGGCCTCAGCCAGCGCCTGGCCGACGCTGTGCGCGACGTCACCAAACTGCGCGCCGACATCGAACTCCTCGCCCCCGGCAGCCTGCCCAACGACGGCAAAGTCATCGAAGACGCCCGCAGCTACCAATGATTTAATTGGGGTCAGACCCCAATTAATGGTTGCTTTCACGCCACATGCGATTCGTTACAGAAATTGGGGTCAGACCCCAATTTTTGCTGACCTGGATCAAACCATGTGGTTCCCCCCCATGCGCGTGGGCGGCCTTCGGGGCGAAAATCAACGTTCCTTGATCGATTTGAGCACTTAGGAGACCCTCTGATGAAACGCCTTTTCGCCTTGCTGTTGGCCACCACCCTGGCCCCCCTGTCTGCCCTGGCCGCCGACTACCCCCACAAAGACAAGCCCGTCACCATCATCGTGCCGTTTGCCGCCGGTGGCCCCACCGACCGCGTCGCACGCGATCTGGCTGAGGCCATGCGCAAGCCGCTGGGCGCCTTGAGCGTGGTGATCGACAACGTCGGCGGCGCTGGGGGCACCTTGGGCGCCGCCAAAGCCGCCCGTGCCGCCCCGGACGGACATACGCTGTTTTTGCACCACATCGGCATGGCCACCTCGCCCGCGCTGTATCGCAAGCTTCCCTACGACACCATGGGTGACTTCGAATACCTCGGCATGGTCAACGATGTGCCCATGACGCTGATCGGTCGCAACACCCTTCCAGCCAACAACTTCAAAGAACTGCAAACCTGGATCAACGCCAACAAGGGCAAGATCAATCTGGGCAATGCGGGCCTGGGTGCCGCCTCGCACCTGTGCGGGCTGCTGTTTCAAAGTGCGCTCAAGACCGACATGACCACCGTGCCCTACAAAGGCACTGCGCCCGCCATGAACGACCTCATGGGCGGCCAGATCGATCTGATGTGCGACCAGACCACCAACACCACCAGCCAGATCGAAGCCAAGACCATCAAGGCCTTTGCCGTCACCACGCCCAAGCGCCTGAACACCCCGTCCCTTAAAGACCTGCCCACCCTGGATGAGAGCGGCCTCAAAGGCTTTGAAGTCACCATCTGGCACGGCATGTATGCGCCCAAAGGCACACCTGCCGACGTGCTGGCCAAAGTCAGCGCCGCCCTCAAGACGGCACTGAAAGACCCCGAGTTCATCAAAAAACAGCAGGCCTTGGGGGCCGTGGTGGTGTCAGACAAACGCATCGAGCCCGCCGAGCACCGCAAGTTTGTGCAGGCCGAAATTGACAAGTGGGGCCCCATCATCAAGGCCGCTGGCGTCTACGCCGACTGACCCGTGTCAGCTGGGCTGTCCATATCGGCCAGCCTGGCCAGCCCCTCAAACGGCATCTCGCCCTTGATTCATGACCGGGTGGCGGCGTCGGGCTACATGAACACCTGGTCGGGCTGAAGAGATGATCGCCCGGCTTGCCACTCATCACTCAAGCGCTGTCCCAATGCCTTCGGCAACAGGTTGAGATGCGTTTGCAGGGTCTCGTGCATGGCTTGGGCAATGCGCTCAATGACTTGGCCAGGGCGCTGCACGCCGCAAACGCGGGTGCCGAAATCCAGCATCACCTGCCGTGTGGGGTAGCCCTTGCTCTTGCCCAACTTGAGCGCCAAGGTGCGATCGGTCTGCATACCACCTGTGCGCGGGTTCTCATGGTCGTAGATGGTGGTCGTGACCACGTCGAAAAGAGGGGCCAAACGGATGCTGCCCGGCTTTGATGGGTCGTCGTAGAGCAAGCCAAAATTTTTCAAATGGGCATCGCCATTGCGCACCATCACACTGAGCACCAGTTGCTCAAAGAACCGGTGCTTTTGTTGCGCAGCATCGCCCGGGCATATCAGTCCGACGATCTTGGCGATGCCTTCATAGTGGCCTCGGTATTTGTACTCTCCGGCCATGTCATAAGTCGCCCCGGTCAACACGGCCATGTCTTCAAAGCCCAGGCGCATGGCCTCTTGAGCATCACCTTGCGGCACCAAGTCAAAACGGCGCAAGATGAACATCTGGCCGTCATCGCTCAGGTGGAACTCTGGCACGATCAAGCCCGCCTTCTGGGCGACGGACATGCACATGAATTCGTTTTGGCTCAGGAACGGGTATTGGTCTCCCCCCGTCTTGATGATCAGGTCGGGAACCAGTGCGGTGGTCTTGCCCGCAGGGGCGATGGCGTCTGCATCCGGGATCAGAAACTTGGGTTGGGCACCCGAGATGCCCGCATCGAAATACTGGTCAAACAAGTGATCAAAGAAATCCTGCGACGCCTTCATGGATTTGATCTGCGCCAGGCCAAACTGGGCCGGTTTCGGAGGGTGTTGATCCTGGGTCCGGGTCAACTTGACGCGCCCGATCTGGTTGTGGCCAACAATGGACAACAGAGCCATCTCATCGAGCTTGGCAAAATGCTTGGCAAAGCGCGTGCGCAGGCGAAAGTACTGCTCGCCCTCGGGCAAGTTCATCGCAAAAATGGGGTGAATCGTGTTGCTGGCGTACGAGGCCACGCGCAGTGGCATCAACAGCGAAATGGCACAGGCAGGATCAAGGGCGTCGTAGCGCCACTGAAACTGCGATTCACGGGCCAGCAGTCCGGCATGCCCCTGTGGAGTGTTGCCAAAGAGGCGCTTGATTTTGGTCACGGTGCGATCATCTGCTGAGGCCGCTGGCATGGCTCAATCCTCCCAATCCGGGCCAAGGAGGGCGCGGACATTGTCCAAATCAATGCCAAGCGAGCAGAGTTGAACCTGTTTTTGGATCGACAAGATGGCATTGAAGAAGGTGAGGGTGGTCACGCTCTTGCCCACCTCGATGTCGGCGATGGTCTGGCGGCGGCAGCCGGCCTTTTTGGCGACATCGCTTTGGGTCATGCCCAGCGCCTTGCGCTCTTGACGAAACAGGGCACCGAACTCAGCGAGTGAGGATGCAGTTTTCAACGATTGGGGCAGATCGTCAGGCGTCATGTTCGAATTTTAGAACATAAAAGGTGGTTTTTTCAAATAATGTTCTGATTTATGAACATAAAAATGTCTCCTTCGGGCATCTGTTTGAGGTTGGGCCAAGTAAAAAATCTCGCATTTTTTCTAGAAAAAAATCACATTTACAGAGTGAAATTAACCGACATCTCATCTGGCAGATCATGTCGCAAAAAATCCAGCAATAAGATGCCCCGCATCAGTATGAGCCCTTGCTGATGCAAGAGCACCTGATGGGCGCTTTGCCACGCCTCGGGCGGCGTTGCGTTTTTATTTTCCTGACCTTTGGCCAGAGGCAGAGGCCGATTGAGGTGCACCGACGGGCTCGGCCATCTCGGCCAGACCCGCCAGCCCCTCAAACGGCAACTCGCCCTTGACCAGCATCACCGTGCACGGCGCCTGCATGGACACCTTGATCGGCACCGTCGCCACCCAGCGCTGCATCTGCAGGCCGTGGGTGGCCGCCCCCATGATGATCATGCTCACCCCGTTGGCCTGCGCATAGCGCAGCAAAGCGTCGGCCACATCGCCCGACTCCAGCACATGAAACGACGCCTGGTGCCCGGCCATGCCCAGGGGCTCGGCCCACTTTTGCAGACCCCGACACCACCGTCACCACGGCCAGCCGAGCCCCGGGCATGTGCCCCAGCGCCCGCTCGGTCTGCAGCCGCATCGAATACACAATGTCCTGCGACACATCGGTGTGCGGCAGCGCTACCATCACAATCGGCACCTGCTCGATCTGGTGCTGCGCAGGCAGGGGGCTGGGTCGGTACTCCATGCCGGCGGCCTTGATCCAGCGCCGCATCGTTTTCCAAAACCCCCAACCCTCAG
>JBEBAJ010000237.1:0-4533 GCA_041158965.1 Pseudomonadota bacterium
TCCGCCTCGAATAAACCCAAACACAAAATTCCCCAGCCGATCCGCAAGGTGGCGGCCAAAACCCTGCAGACCCCCATCAAGGCCCGCAAGGTGTCTGCCGATGTGGCCCCGCGTCCCTCATATGGTCAATTGGCGGGTTTGCATGGGGTCGCAGATGAGCTCGACCTCAAATCCAGCGTGGCCTATGTGGTAGACCAAGACACCCAGGAAGTGTTGTTCAGCAAGAACGATCATGCGGTGCTGCCCATCGCCTCCATCACCAAGCTGATGACGGGCCTGATCGTGAGCGAGGCCCGTCTTGATCTGGATGAGCCCATTGCCATCACTCAAGACGATGTGGACACAGAAAAAGGCAGCTCCTCGCGCCTCAAGGTGGGCGCAGTCCTCAGCCGTGGCGAAATGCTGCATTTGGCCCTGATGTCCAGTGAAAACCGGGCCGCCCACGCCCTGGGGCGCACCTACCCCGGCGGCATGTCGGCCTTTGTGCGATTGATGAACGCCAAGGCGGTTCAGTTGGGCATGAGAGACACCCGTTATGTCGAGCCCACAGGCTTGTCCAGCAAAAACCAGTCCAGTGCCCGCGATTTGGCGGTGCTGGTGGGTGCCGCCTACCAAGACCCCTTGTTGCGCCAGTTTTCCACCTCGCCCGGCCATGTGGTGGAAGTGGGGCGACAAACCCTGCAATACCGATCCACCAACCGCTTGATCAGCAACCCGCACTGGGACATCGGCTTGCAAAAGACAGGCTATATCTCTGAGGCCGGCCAGTGCCTGGTCATGCAGGCGCGCATCGCCGGGCGACAGCTCATCATGGTGTTCCTTGATTCGGCGGGCAAGCTGAGCCGGGTGGCCGATGCCGAGCGGGTGCGCCGCTGGATCGAAGCACACCATGCCCTGGGCCAACCCCCTCTGGTGGTGTCTGGCCCCAGAACCTAGGGACAAAACTCGCTGCGTGCAAGTTTTGCACAGCCTCCCTTGTCAGGCCGATCGGTCGCCCAAAGACCTGGAGATCTCGCTGGCTGTGGCTTGCAGGCGGGGCAGCCAAGCCTCATCCAGCCTGTCAGCTGGAGCAGAAATCGAGAGTCCAGCCACCAGTCGGTGCTGGTCGTCATAAATGCCTGCGGCCATGCAGCGCACCCCCAGCTCCAGTTCTTCGTTGTCGCGAGCCGTGAGTTGCTGACGCACCCGGGCCAGCTCACGTTCCAGCGTGCTCAATTGGGTGATGCTGTTGCGCGTGTTGCCGGAAAGCCCGGTGCGGGTGGCGTAAGCCCGCAACCGTGGGGCCTCTTCCTGCGCCAAAAACAATTTGCCCACGGAAGTCAGGTGCAAGGGGGCGCGGCCACCGATGGCGCGCACCACTTGCATGCCCGAGCGTTCACTGTAAGTGCGCTCGATGTAAACAATTTCGTCGCCTTGGCGGACACTGAGATTCACGGGTTGTTGAATGAGCCGATGCAATTCCCGCATGGGTTGCAGCGCCGCATCGCGCACACTGAGCCGGGCTTTGACGAGGTTGCCCAATTCCAGCAGGCGCATGCCCAGCCTGTAGCTGCCTGCCTCGGGCCGATCGACAAATCGGCCCAGGGCCAGGTCGTTGAGGATGCGGTGGGCCGTGGAAGGGTGCAGGCCGGTTTTTTCGCTGATTTCTTTCAAACTCACCGGCTCTTCGCGCGAGGCCAGAACATCGATGAGGCTGAACATGCGCTCAATCACCTGAATGGCAGGCGCGGCGTTCGTGAGGGCTTCGTTTTTTCGCATGGCGATATATTATCGCGACTTTTTCAGGCCCCGGCATCCTCCCAGCGCCCGTCGTTGAGGACCTGAAAGGGGCGAAAGTGGCTTTTGTAGTTCATTTTGGGGCTGTCCTTGATCCAATAGCCCAGATACAGCCAGGGCAAGCCCAACTGACGCGCCTGCTCGATCTGCCACAACACCCCGTAAGTGCCATAACTGGCCTTGTCGTCCGGGTCGTAAAAGGTGTAGACCGCTGACAAGCCGTCGTTGAGCACATCGAGAATGGAGACCATTTTCAAGGCCCCCACCTGGCCATGATTGTCGCGTTCCCGAAATTCGATCAGCCGGGAGTTGACCCGGCTTTGCAATAGAAACTGGGTGTACTGGTCAATGCTGTCGTGGTCCATGCCACCGCCGGCATGTCTGCCATTTTGGTAGCGCAAATACAGTTGGTAGTGTTCAGGGACATAACCCAGCTTGAGCACCCGCACTTGCAACGACTCGTGTTGGCGCAGGCTGCGGCGCTGATTGCGGTGGGGCTTGAATTCGGCCACATTGACCCGCAGGGGCACACAGGCCCGGCAACCGTCGCAGTAGGGCCTGTATGTGAACATTCCGCTGCGGCGAAACCCCATGGCAACCAATTCTGAGTAGGTGTCGTTATGGATCAGGTGGCTGGGGGTGGCCACTTGCGAGCGTGCCTGTCGATCAGGCAAATAGCTGCATGGGTAGGGGGCCGTGGCATAAAACTGCAACGACTGAAGGGGGAGATCGTGGAGGTGGGTCACTTTCGGTCAGGCCAGAGCAGTGACCACAATATAGGCGAAAAAGACTGCGCCGGTGTGGCCTGTGGCGTCAGAGGGGTCATTTCTGCCATGAATCGGGCCCGCTGGAGGGTCTCTGCCCCCAGGCTGCGCAAGTGGGCGGTGTCTTGCTGGGCGTCGATGAGGGGCAGCTGGTGGTGGCGAGCCCAAGCCACCAAGGCCGCCAGGGCCAGTTTGGAGCCATTGGGGCGCAATGAGAACATCGATTCACCAAACACCATGCGCCCCAAATTCACGCCGTACAAACCACCCACCCGTGCGCCGTCGATTCGGGCGGTCAGGCAAAAGGCGTGGCCCAGGCGGTGCAATCGCCCATAAGCTTCGATCATTTCAGCGCCGATCCACGACCCCTTTTGACCGGGTCGCTCGATGGTGGCGCAAAGCCCCATGATTTCCTCAAAGGGCTCATCCCAGTGGATGGTGAGGCGTTCTTCTCGAACGAGTCGTCGCAGGGTCTTCTTGAAGTGGTGATGCAAGACAAAGTGCGAGGGGCGCAAAACCATGCGGGGGTCGGTGTGAAACCAGCAGACGGGCTGCCCCGGGCTGAACCAGGGAAAAATGCCTTGCCCATAGGCGTCTAGCAAGCGTCGGGCCGACAAGCCGCCGCCGATGGCCAATAGACCGGGGGCGGGGCTGCCAGCGGGCCAGGCCAACTCAGGGGCAGGAAACGGATCGCCATCGTCCAGCCAACAAACGCTTGGGTTGTCACGCATGTAAACTATTGTAAAATAAAGGTTTACCGTTAAAAGCGGTTTAGACCGCCATTCCCAAACCATGTCGAACTCAGCCCATACGCAGTTGGATTCGCCCATGCCGGGTGTGAAGCGCATCACGCTTGTCCGCCCCGATACGCTCAATGCCCTGTCTGCGGCCATGATGACCGAATTGCAGGCCCGCCTGGCCGAAGTGGGCTCAGATGAGCAGTGCCGGGTCTTGGTATTGGCCGCGCAAGGCAAAGCGTTCAGCGCCGGCCATGATTTGCGCGAAATGCGCGCCCAACCGGATGCGGGGTTTTATCAAACGCTGTTTGCCCAGTGCTCTCGCCTGATGCTGGCCTTGCAACAGTTGCCGCAGCCGGTCATTGCCCAGGTGCAAGGCATCGCCACGGCAGCCGGATGTCAGCTGGTCTCGATGTGCGATTTGGCGGTGGCCAGCGAGAACTCGCGCTTTGCGGTCTCTGGCATCCATTACGGCCTGTTTTGTGCCACCCCGGGTGTGGGCCTGTCGCGCAATGTCAGTCGCAAAAAGGCGATGGAGATGTTGCTGACCGGCGACTTTATTGACGCCCATGAAGCCGAGCGCCAGGGTTTGATCAACCGGGTTGTGCCCGAGGCCGAATTGACTGAGGCGGTGGCCCAGCTGTGCGGGCGCATTGTGGCCAAGCCCCCTGTGGCCGTGCGCATGGGCAAAGCCCTGTTTTATCAACAGCTTGAATTGGGCATTGCGGCCGCCTATCAATTGGCGGGGCAGACCATGGCCTGCAATATGATGGATGCGGCTGCCCAAGAGGGCTTTCAGGCCCCCAATGGGAGGCCCCTGAATGAGGCCTCGTCACGGCGGCATCGACCTGCTCAAAGTCATCTGTGCTCAGCTCATCGTCTTGCACCACGCCATCGTCTACGCCCCGCCGGGCTTGCACATCACACAGCTTTGGCCTCATCTCAGTGCTTTTCTGATGGAGCCGGGGCGATGGGTGGTGCATGTGTTTTTGGTCATCGGTGGCTACCTCAGCATGCAATCGCTGGATCGCACGAGGGGCCGGGCCTGGTGGGAGCTGGCCTGGCAGCGCTACCTGCGTCTGATGCCCATGTTCACTTTGGCCGTGGCCATGACCCTCTTGATGGGGTGGTGGGTGCGCGGGCAGTACGCCCCTGACTTCGTCACCCCATGGCCGGGCTGGGCCGATATCTGGGCCCATCTGACGCTGACCTTTGACTGGTTGGGTGTGCCTGCTATTTCGGCGGGTGCCTGGTAT
>JBEBAJ010000238.1:0-4077 GCA_041158965.1 Pseudomonadota bacterium
GCCCACGGGGCATGCGCAGGTTGGCCAGATTGTGGGTCTCGGAGGTGGACATCACCAGATTGAATTCATCCGGGTGCGATTCCATGGCCCTCTCGGCCCCGCGCATATTGGGGATCAGCACGGTGTATTCCACCCCCGGCACACGCCGGATGCGACCCATCACCTCTTCGGCGTCGCGCAGCATGGGGATGGCCTTGGCCGAGGTGAAGGAGGTCACCTCGATTTTGGCGTAGCCGCACAGACTCAAGGCGTCGATCAAGGCCACCTTGTCATCGGTAGACACGAACTCGGGCTCCATCTGGAAACCGTCCCGGGTCACCACTTCATTGAAAAAGATGCGATGGGTCATGACGTTGATCCTACAATGCCGCGCGCTTTCAGGGTCAGGATTTGCTCTGCGCTCAAACCCATTTCACTCAGAATTCGATCGGTGTCCTGGCCCAGTTGGGGGGCATTGCGGCGGTGCGAACCCGGTGTCAGTGAGAGCTTGGGCACCACACCGGGTATCGTCAGTTCGCTGCCATCGTCCATCTTCACTTTGGCCAACATTTCGCGCGCCTGATAGTGCGGGTCATGGGCAATGTCGGCCACCGTATAGATTTTGCCGGCTGGCACCGAGGCCTGTTCCAGGGCTTGCAACACCTCATCGACCGATCGTTGTGCGGTCCAGGCCCCGATGGCCTGGTCAATCTCGGCCACCCTGGCCACCCGGCCCGCATTGTCGGCCAGCCCAGGGTCCGTGCCCATTTCGGGGTGGCCGATCAGGTTCATCAGTCGCTTGAAGATGCTGTCACCATTGCCAGCAATCAAGGCATAGGCGCCGTCTTTGCACAGATAGGCATTGCTGGGGGCGATGCCGGGCAGGGCGCTGCCAGCGGCCCCGCGCACCGCGCCGAAGGCGCTGTACTCGGGCAGGAGGCTCTCCATGCAATTGAACACCGCTTCATAAAGCGCCACATCGATGACCTGGCCCTGTCCACTGCGATGCCGATGTTGCAAGGCCAGCAAGATCCCAATCACCCCATGCAAGGCGGCCAGGGTGTCGCCTATGCTGACCCCCACCCGCACCGGCACGCGGCCAGGCTCTGCGCTCAGGTGGCGCAAGCCGCCCATGGCTTCGCCGATCACCCCGAACCCGGGGCGATTTCGATATGGCCCGGTCTGGCCATAGCCGCTGATGCGCAACACGATCAGCCGCGGGTTAAGCGCCATGAGCGATTCCGGCGACAAGCCCCACCCTTCCAGGGCACCGGGGCGGAAGTTCTCGATCAACACATCGGCCTCTTGTGCCAGTTGTCGCACCAGCGCCTGGCCTTCAGGGTGGCGCAAGTCCAGCGCCAGCGATTGTTTGTTGCGCGACTGAACTTGCCACCAGACTGAGGTGCCGTCTTTGATCAGGCGCCAATTGCGCAATGGGTCGCCGCTGACAGGGGGTTCAATCTTGATGACTTCGGCACCGAAATCGGCCAGGGTTTTGGCGGCAAAAGGGCCGGCAATCAACTGGCCCAACTCCAGCACTTTCAGGCCAGCCAGTGCCGAGTCGGGCGGTGATGCAGGGTGAGGGGTCTGATTCATGGCCTCTATTTTGCGTCCATCGGCGCGCCCGGTCTATGGGGGGGGCGTGACTGCGCTCAGCTCACCTTCAACTTGATCCCGCTCTGGTCTGGGGCACAGATCTGGCCGACTTCAGCGGCCTCGGTGAAGCCATGCCGAAGGAAAGTGGCCAGCACTTCAGCCACCGCCTCGGGGGCACACGACACCAGCAAACCGCCGCTGGTTTGCGGGTCGGTCAACAGGTCTTGCTCCACAGCACTCAGACGGGCTGACAAACTCACCTCAGACCCGTAGGCGGCCCAGTTGCGGCCCGACGCACCGGTCACCATGCCCTGCGCGGCCAGGGCACGAACGCCAGGCAAAAGGGGAACTCGGTCCATTTGCAATTCGATGCAGGCGTGGGCGCCACGGGCCATCTCCAGCGCATGGCCGGCCAGGCCAAAACCGGTGACGTCGGTCAGGGCGTGAACGCCCTGCAGGGCCGCCAGATCCGGGCCCGGTGTATTGAGGCGGGTGGTGTTGGCGATCATTTGGGCGTACTGGTCGGCACTGAGCACTTCTTTTTTCAGGCCGGCCGACAACACGCCCACCCCCAGCGGCTTGCCCAGCACCAGTCTGTCGCCAATTTTGGCGTCGGCATTGCGCTTGACGCGTTTGGGATGCACCAGGCCCATCACCACCAGGCCATAAATGGGCTCGACCGAGTCGATGGTGTGGCCACCGGCAATAGGGATGCCTGCCGTGCGGCACACCGACTGGCCGCCATCCAGAATCTGGCGTATCGTGTCAACTGGCAGCACACTCACAGGCATGCCCACCAAGGCCAGCGCCATGATGGGTTGTCCGCCCATGGCATAGACATCGCTGATGGCATTGGTGGCGGCGATGCGCCCAAAGTCATAGGGGTCGTCCACGATGGGCATGAAAAAATCGGTGGTGGCAATCAGCGCCTGCTCATCGTTGAGCTGATACACCGCCGCATCGTCGGCGGTTTCGATGCCCACCAACAACTGGGGCGGAATCGGCATGGCCGTGGTCCCTTTGAGGATCTCGCTCAGCACGCCTGGGGCGATTTTGCAGCCGCAGCCACCGCCGTGCGAGAGGCTGGTCAAACGGGGGGTCGACGACAAGGTGTTCATGGTGTTCTCTTCTATATCAAGGGTTCATCAGTTCATGCACGCATTGTTGCAAAAGGGCAGCCTCGCGCTCAGGCGAGAACAGGGGGGCTCTGGCCTGACATTGTGCGTGCAAACGGTGCAGGCTGTGCGCGGCGCTGTCCGTCGCCAATTCCTGTCGGTAGCGACGCAAAGCGCGCACCACTGCCGCCGCGTCGTTCCATTCAAAGTAGCCTTCATAGTCCTGGCCCAGCATGCCGATGTTGCCCGACACGCGCGAGGCCAATACCGGCGTGCCGCTGGTGATGGCTTCCATGACCACATGTGCGCCGCCCTCCATTTGGCTGGGGTGCAAAAGCAAATGGGCACGCTGAATATGCTCGCGTGCCTGGCCATGCGTGACGCCACCCAACCAGCGGTAGTGCGGACTTTCTTGCATCGTTACCTTGGCGGTTTCGCCCAGCGCCGGGTCCAGTGCATGGCCCAGGTGGTCAATCAAAATGCCTTCCCCGGGCGTCAGCATTCGGGCGGCAGCCCAGACCGTGTGTGGCGATTTTTCAACCCGCAAGTGCCCCACCACCACCACCCGCAAATGGCGCCGGGTCTTGATCCGGGGCTGGCGAGTGGTGCTCGATTGGTAAATCACCAGGCATTTGGCCCGCAAGGCTTCGGGCAGCGCCTCTAATCCGGCGTCTTGCAGCACCACCAGTCGGTGCGCCACGGCCAATGAGTGCTGCGCACTGGCGTCGGTCTGGATGTCGCGGTACAAATCGGTGCCAGTCAGTGCCAAGATCAATGGGCGTTCGGGGTGATGCGTTGCCCAAGCGGCCACCGAAGGGGCCGATCGGCGTGCGTGCAAGGCCAGCATGACATCCAGATGCTTGTTCTGTTCAGGGGCCCAATGGCTCAGCAATTCCACCCGGCAGGTGTCCGCCAACATGCGCGCCCAACGCCTGGCGGTTTGCCAGTTGCCGTTGTTGGCGTCAGCCAGCGCAGGGGTGACTATGCCGACGGTGGGAAGGTCAGTGGCTTGGGTCATGCGTGGGCCCTCGCCCATGCCAGGCTGAACCAGTCTCGCTCATCGCGCCATTGGCGCACGGGTTTAAAGCCCGCCTGTCGCAACAGGTCTTCCAGGGCGGCGGGTGTCCATTTATAAGAGTTCTCGGTGTGTATGCGCTCGCCTTCTTCAAAAGTGCGCTCGCCACCGGGCCAGCGCACCGTTTGCCGCCGGCGGCTTTGCAGGTGCATTTCGATGCGAGATTCGGCTTGGTTGAAAAAAGCCACATGCGCCCAAAGCCGGGGGTCAAAGTCACTGCCCAAAATGGCGTTGGCATGGGCCAGCACATTGCGGTTGAAGGCGGCGGTCACGCCCAGGCTGTCGTCATAAGCCGCTTCCAGCACAGCTTTT
>JBEBAJ010000239.1:0-4065 GCA_041158965.1 Pseudomonadota bacterium
TCCAGCCGCATAAGCGACGCTGGTGGCGCCGAACGTTTGGGTGCCCAATTGGAAGAGCAGGCGGGTGGAACGAATTTGGTAGGCGGCGGCAAAGTTGGTGTCTTTGTAAGCGCCTTGGTAGCCGGTCACGGCCCCTTTGGTGTTCACCGCAGCCCCAGTGGGGTAAGGGTAGCTGGTGCTGCCCGTGGCCATGGCCAAGGACAACGGGCCCTCTTCATAGGTGACGCGCAAGCCGGTGTATTTGCCCGCACCCGATGCGGCCTGACACAGGTTGCCGCCGTTGTCGGCGTTGGTGCCCGGTGCGGCTGCTTGCACATCGGTACAGCCGGTGCCTTGTTCGGACAAGGCGTACATGAATTGACCGCGGAAGCCGGCAAATTTGTTGGAGAGGAACCCCAAGCTGTTGGAGGCGCGCACCTGAGGCGTGGGGTTGCCCGGAGGGGCGACGGCCACATATTTGTTGAGGGTGCCATAGGTGAGGTTGGTGTAAGCGCCCGCACCGACCGTGCCGAAGGGGTCAAAGTAGGTTTTGTTCCAGAAGGTGGGCGTGTAGTCGCGGCCCATGCGGAATTCGCCTGCGTTTTTGTTAATGATGGAAATGGTGGAAGCGCGGTTGAAGGTGATGCCTTGTAGTGCACCAATGGACACCACATCGGGCGAAGCGCTGGCGTTAGAGGTGGCAGTGCTGATGCCGGTCTGACCGTATGAGGTGTTGTTGGCGGTGGTGTTTTGTCCGCCGCCTGAGTCCACAAAAAGGCCGGCTTCGAGCCAGAAGCCTGCGCCCCAGCCGCCGCCCATGTCTTCCATGCCCCGCAAACCCAGGCGGGATGATTCATTGCGGCCTTCGCCCTGCACCCTGGTGACCGAGCCTGCTCCACTGGCAGACAAACGGGTGTAGCTGGCATCAAAGACGCCAAAGAGGTCGACATTCGAGCCAGTGACTGCGCGAGCCACTCCGGATTGAGCCATGGCGCCGGTTGCGGCGGCCAGCGTAGCCAGTGCATCTACAAGGGCTTTGACAAAATGGTTTTATTTGAATAAAATGAGCCATAAATCACTATTTAATAAAAAAATAAATAGTGATAAAACAATCAAAATAGAGGTATTTGAGCCATGTCTATGAAAACCGAAAATGCTAGACTGTCAGGGCTTGGCGCCCCACCGTCAGCACCCCCCCCAGCAATCCCTCCAGCCCCTATGCCCGGCGTGTCTTGCGTGGTGCAATCTGATCGCTTGCACGAGCTCATGCCCAGCCTGGCCCCGCTGTTGCGGCGCGAGCCCATCGCCGTGGATGCCCCCGGCGGCGAACGCTTCTATCTGGTGAACGCCAACCACTTGCAGGCTTGGCCCGCACCCAACGCCCCCAGCTTATCTTCGGCCACGATTGGCCTGCGCCGGGGCCCGCTGGTGCTCACGGTCGAGGCCTTGGCCGACCAGCTGATGGAGGCCGAATATCAACGCGTGCGCTCGGGTGAGTTTTCCGAGGGCTCCTTGGTCATCATGCGCAACCGGCTGGACCGCCACATCTTGCCCGCCCTGGGGCATTTGCAGCTCAGGCAGGTCGATCGTGCGGCCATCGAGGTGCTGATGTCGCGCCTGCGCGATGAGCAAGCCTCTGCCACCACCATGTCCCAATACCTGGTCATCGTGCGCAAAATGCTAAAGCTGGCCGTACAGGAAAAATGGCTCGACTCTGCCCCCGAGTTGCCGCGCATCAAGGTCGCGCACAAGCCCCGCTCCGCCCTGTCTCTCACGCAATACCACCGACTTTTGCGGACCGCCAAAAGCCTGCATCGGCGCGGGGTCACGGCCCCCAGCCTGAAAACCGGCACGGGCCAGCGCTCGCGCTTCTGGATCACCCCCAAATACCGCACCTTGCCGCTGGACATGTATGCCCTGATCATTTTCATGGTCAACAGTTTTGTGCGCCCCAGCGACATCAAGAACCTGCGCCATCGCCACATTGAAGTGGTCCGCTCGCAACACGCCTATCTTCGCCTCACCCTGCCCGAGTCCAAGCGCCACGACAAGCCCATCGTCTCGCTCCAGCCCGCCGTCAGGGTCTATGGCCATTTGCGCGAGCAATGGGCCAGCCAAGGGCTGGCACAGCCTGACGACTGGGTCTTTCTGCCGCAGGAAAAAGACCGCGAGCACGCCCTGGCGCTGTTCAATTTCTGGCTCAAATGGGTACTGCGAGAAGCGGGCCTTGGCCTTTGCGACGCGCATGGCCAATCGCTCACGCTCTATTGCCTGCGCCATACCGCCATCACATTCAGGCTGCTCTACGGCCAAGGCATCGACATGCTCACCTTGGCGCGCAACGCCCGCACCTCGGTGGACATGATCGAAAAATTCTACGCCTCCACCCTGACCGGCGAGATGAATGTCGGCAT
Organism: Pseudomonadota bacterium; assembly: GCA_041158965.1. Taxonomy (GTDB): domain Bacteria; phylum Pseudomonadota; class Gammaproteobacteria; order Burkholderiales; family Burkholderiaceae_C; genus Limnohabitans. The sequence continues at coordinate 2,394 of JBEBAJ010000239.1, forward strand.
GTTGCAAAGCCGAAGGGCGCAAAAAAAACCCCGGGACTGGCCCGGGGTGTAATCCACCTAAGAGGGTGGAGGAGACAAACATCATGCTCTGTTGAGCAATCGATCAATATTTTAATGCCCGTCGGCAGTTCCGCCAAGCATGGCGGATAATTCCCTAATATTTTTCAAGGAATCTTCCGACCATGGAATGCACTGTCACTTGGACTGGACACAGCGGGGCCCGCTCGGGCATGGGCTTCATCGCCGAGACAGGCAGCGGCCATGTGCTGGCCATGGACGGTGCCCCCGATGCCGTCCGACCCGAAATGGGCGGGCAAAACCTGGCCCCCAGGCCCATGGAAACCGTTTTGGCCGGCACCGGCGGCTGCACCGCTTACGACGTGGTGATGATTTTGCGCCGCGGGCGTCAGAACGTGACCGGTTGCTCGGTGCAATTGCGCAGCGAGCGCGCCGACACCGACCCCAAGGTCTTCACCCGCATCCACATGCATTTTGTCGTCACTGGCAAGGGGTTAGACCCGAAAGCCGTTGAGCGGGCCATCGCCCTGAGCCATGACAAATATTGCTCGGCCAGCATCATGTTGGCCAAAACCGCCGCCATCAGCACCAGTTTTGAGGTGCGGGAAGACTGAGCCCATTGGCGGCACGGTTGTCACATGCGCCATCGGGCTTCAAATGCGGTGCGCGACCGTGGTCATGACCCGTGCCGCCGCCTGCATCAGGGCTTGCGCCGGTCGGGGCAACGGCACTGCCCCCGCTTTCTCGGCGTCCACCGCATGGCGGGCTTCGTCCGCCTGCATTTGGGCCACCACCGCCCTTGAGGCCAGGTCTTGCGCGGGCAAACGCGCCAAATGCCCTTCCAGATGGGCCTCCACCTGGCGCTCAGTCTCCACCACGAAGCCCAGGCTCACGCGGTCTCCCCCCGCTTTGCCGGCCACATAGCCGATGGCAAAGGCACCCGCATACCAAACCGGGTTCAGCAGGCTGGGGCGGCCACCCAACTCGGCCAAACGTTGCTCCGTCCAAGCCAGGTGGTCGGTTTCCTCCGCACTGGCCTGTAAAAAATGGCGTTTCAGCGCCGGGTTGCGGGTCGCCAGGGCTTGCGCCGTGTACAAGGCTTGAGCGCACACCTCGCCCACATGGTTCACGCGCATCAGGCCAGCCGCTTCCTTCTTTTCTTGTGCATTCAACACCCCGCCATCGCCTTGTGCGGGGTAGGGGCGCTGGGCCCGGTGCGTGGCAAATACCGTGCGCAAGGCCGAGTCGGCCAAAGTCAATAAAGGGTCCCAAAACGAGACGCTGGGGGCATGCGATCGGGGGCTTTTCATTTCCACATTGTAAAACAGGGGGTGTTTCCCCTGGCGTTGATGCGGGCACGCCACAATTTGTTGTGATTTGACAACGCAAACCCGTTTTTTTTGACTTGATAGGTAGCCATGTCTCTTGGCTTCTGGTGCAATAACGATAACTTCCATTGCAGGAGGTTGGCCCGGGGATCCGGGAGGGTCTGCCCTCAGGTTCCGGAGCCCTTTGTTAAACCTTGGAGAAACTTCACATGAAAAAATCCCTAGTTGCACTGGCTACTTTGGCCGCAGCGACCGGTGCCTTTGCACAGAGCCCCAACGCTCGTGCCATCACTGGTTCCAACGTTGAAATCTTTGGTGTCATGGAC
>JBEBAJ010000240.1:0-4060 GCA_041158965.1 Pseudomonadota bacterium
ACTGTTGTACTCTGCCACAAACACATTGCCGCTTGTGTCCACGGCGACGCCAGTCGGGTTGTTGAACTGCGCCGTACTGCCTGTGCCATTGACCATGCCTATTGACCCCGTGCCTGCCAATGTGCTGACCACACCCGCTGCGGTGATCTTTCGAATCATATGACCAGAGCTATCTGCCACATACACATTGCCACTTGTGTCCACGGCCACCCCATACGGAACACTAAAAGTCGCCGTCCCACCTGTGCCATCGACAAACGGTGCAGTTGCCCCCGTCCCCGCCCAAGTAGATACCACCCAATTGGTCGGTGCCGCACTGCCACTGCCCGAACCGCTGCTCGATCCACTCGCAGACCCACTACCACTCGACGATCCGCTCACCGAACCGCTGCTCGATCCGCTGCCGGAACTGCTACTGGAGCCGCTGCCAGAACTAGAGCCACTGACAGACCCACTGCCACTCATTCCCGAACTGCCCGTGCCACCGCCACCACCGCCGCCACCACAAGCAGCCAGCAGCGCGGCGGCATCCAGCGCCAACGCCGTCCCCATGAAATGTCTGCGCTTCAAACCCATCGGCTCAGTCGGGCTGATCCGGGCCGGGGTGTGGCCAAACTTGCCCGTCTCACCGGGGCTTGATTCGTGATGGTTTGTCATGCGATCTCTCAGGGCCTGTCACTGCCCAAACGCGCACCATGCGCGCCTTTTATGAATTGTATGGTATTCTTTTTGAAGCAATAAAAAATATTTTGGTTTGCAAAATTCGACGACCAGTCGCTGCAAACACCCTCAACAGCACCTCGACCTACGCCACCCACCCCATACCGTGCGGACAGCCACAGCCACCCGCACGCCTAAATCAGGGTCACGTTGATTGGGGTGACGCTCATTGGGGTCAGACCCCAATTACCGCATCAAGCCAGATGCTGGGCAAAAAAGTCCAGCGTGCGCTGGCGGGCAAGCTGCGCCGCAGGGGCGTTGAACGAGCCACGCTGGTCGCAATTGAAGCCGTGGTCGGCCTCATAGACAAACACCTGCACCTGCGGTTGGGCCTTTTTGAATGCCTCCACCGTCTCCATCGGAATCCAGTGGTCTTTGTCGCCAAAGTGGGCCATCACCGGGCACTGGGGCTTGCGCTGCGCCTCGGCCTCAGTCGTCACACCGCCGCCATAGTAAGGCACCGCCGCGCTCAAGCCACGCACCAGAGCCGCGCTGCGCCATGTCAGAAGACCGCCCCAGCAATAACCCACAATCCCCACCTTGCCCTTGGTCTGGGCAGCCGCATGGTCCACCGCCGCCTGAATGTCAGCCAGCACGCCCGGGTTGGGCAGGCCTTCAATCGCGGTCTTCAGGGCAAAACCCGCGTTCATGTCCTCGGGCGTATAGCCCAACTCCACACCGGTTTTGGAGCGGGCAAAAGTGGCCGGGGCTATGGCCAAGTAACCCGCTTGCGCATACCCATCGGCCACCTGGCGTATGTGGTCGTTCACGCCAAAGATCTCTTGCAGCACCACCACAGCGGCACGCGGGGCTTGGGCGGGTTGCGCGACATAAGCGTCAAACTTGAAGCCATCGGCAGATTGAAGCTGAATTTGGGTTCCCATGTGTACTCCTCCTCATTGCATTGAATTTTTAGATTGTCGCGCTCAGGCGCAAACAGGGTCAACGCATGAACTGAAAAACGGCGGTGCTGGCGCGGGCATTGGGCCACCAACGAACCACCTGCCCCTCATGCACGCCAAAGGCGTCCAGCACCTTCAGCCCGTTTTGCTCGGCCAGCGCCTGAAAATCGGCATAAGTGCCCACCCTTATATTCGGTGTGTTGTACCACTGGTAAGGCAAACGGCGCGTCACAGGCATCCGACCGGTCAACACCGATAGGCGATTGGGCCAATGTGCAAAATTGGGGAAGGCCACAATCCCCATGCGCCCAACCCGGGCCGTTTCGCGCAACATGGTTTCGGCATTGCGCAAATGTTGCAGCGTATCAATTTGCAACACCACATCAAAACTCTGGTCACCAAACAGGGTCAAACCCTGATCGAGGTTCAGCTGCAACACCTGCACACCCCGGCGGGCACAGGCCAACACATTGCCATCATCCAGCTCAACCCCGTACCCGGTACAGCGGCGCTCCTTTTGCAGCAACTCCAACAGGGCACCATCACCGCAGCCCAAATCCAGCACCCGGCTGCCCACCGGCACCAACTCGGCCAGGGCGCGCATGGTTTGCGGGTCACTCATGCCTGACCCCCTTGGTGAATGCGGTCGAAATAAGCGGCCACCAAATTCAAATACCTGGCGTCATCCAGCAAAAACGCATCATGCCCGTGCGGCGCATCAATCTCTGCATAGCTCACCTCACGCTGGTTATCGAGCAAAGCCTTCACCAACTCGCGGCTGCGCGCCGGTGAAAAACGCCAGTCGGTGCTAAAACTCACCAGCAAGAACTTGGCCCGCGTCACCGCCAAGGCACGCGACAAATCGCCGCCGTGTTGCCGTGCCGGGTCAAAATAATCGAGCGCCCGCGTGATCAACAGGTAAGTATTGGCGTCAAAGTACTCGCTGAACTTGTCGCCCTGATGCCGCAAATAGCTCTCAATCTGAAACTCCACCTCTTGCGTGCTGAACTTATAACCACTGGCATGGCTGCTCACCGCCTCACGCAATTCACGGCCAAACTTCTCGTTCATCACATCGTCACTCAGATAAGTGATGTGGCCGATCATGCGGGCAATGCGCAAACCGCGCCGGGGCAGCGTGTCGTGGCGATAAAAATGACCGCCATGGAAATCGGGGTCGGTCACAATGGCTCGACGTGCCACCTCATTGAATGCAATGTTCTCAGCGGTTAAGTTGGGGGCACTGGCAATCACCACCGCATGGCGCACCCGCTGCGGGTGCTGGATCGTCCAACTCAGCGCCTGCATGCCGCCCAGACTTCCCCCCATCACTGCGGCCAACTGGTCTATGCCCAATTGGTCCAGCAAGCGGGCCTGCGCGTTCACCCAGTCTTCCACCGTCACCACCGGGAAATCGGCGCCATAAATCTGCCCGGTGGCCGGGTTCTGGTGCATCGGGCCCGTCGAGCCAAAACACGAGCCCAGGTTGTTCACCCCGATCACAAAAAAACGGTTGGTATCCACCGGCTTGCCCGGCCCGATCATATTGTCCCACCACCCCTCGCTGCGGTCTTGCCCCGCGTACACCCCCGCCACATGGTGCGAGGCATTCAGCGCATGGCAAATCAGCACCGCATTGTCGCGGCGCGCGTTCAGCGTGCCATAGGTTTCATAAGCCAAATCGTAGCCACTGATGCTGGCACCGCTTTGCAGAGGCAAAGCAGCGTCAAAGTGCATCGACTGGGGCTGGGCTATCAAACTCATGTCGTCCTGTGTGTGTGGGCCAAAGAAGCGTTGACGAATCGGACGACCTCTTTAGCGGTATTTTTGGGGGCAGCCACAAGCCACCCTTCGCGCCCGCAAGCTGGAGCAAATCGGCGCGTTTCAAGTATAGCGTGTCAGAAGCCACCAGCATCTTTGATCCGCAACCCGCCCCTGAAAACCACCAGAGCGCTGAAACATATTGGGGGGGTTGAATCTTCGACCCGCCTGCTTTATATTTAGAAACAATAGTATTCTTTTGGGCGACAAATTTTGTTGTGCCGGATTTTGTTGCGTCACGACCAAGGATCTCATTGTTTTGGGGCTGATTAACTCACTGCGAACGTGGAACGAAAGGCGGCTGGCCAGCCGTCGAGTGCATCGTGCCCTGATGGAAAGCAGCAAGCTCAAGCTCGCCGTCATGGGCATCATGAAAAACGAGGCAATGAACCTGGATGAATGGGTCACCCATTACAAAGAACAAGGTGCCGACAAAATATTCCTCATTGACAACGGCAGCACCGACGACAGCGTACAAATAGCCTGGAAATATGCCATTCAGGGGCTGGTTGAATGCATCGTCTTGCCGCAAAGGCACCAACAAACACAGCATTACCACACAGCATTAAAAAAATTCAAAATCCCGGCCAGGTTTCAATGGCTACTAATCGCCGATC
>JBEBAJ010000241.1:0-4042 GCA_041158965.1 Pseudomonadota bacterium
GGTCGACGCCGAAGTCAAGGAAGTCAAGAAAGGTTAAACCCCCTACATGGCCAGCAAGCGCGATTACTACGAGGTCTTGGGCGTTCCCAAGAACGCCAGCGAAGATGAGATCAAGAAGGCTTATCGCAAACTGGCGATGAAGTTCCACCCTGACCGCAACCAGGGGGAAGCGGCTGTGCAGGCCGAGGTCAAATTCAAAGAGGCCAAAGAGGCCTACGAGATGCTGTCCGACGCCGAAAAACGGGCTGCCTATGACCAATTTGGCCATGCCGGGGTCGATCCCAATATGCGGGGCGGCCCAGGCGGTGGACAAGGCTTTGGCAACTTTGCCGACGCCTTTGGCGACATCTTTGGCGACATCTTTGGGCAGGCCCGGCGTGGCGGCGGAGGCCGACAAGTCTATCGGGGCAATGACCTGAGCTACTCCATGGAAATCACCCTGGAGGAAGCCGCTCTGGGCAAGGACGCCCAAATCCGCATCCCCAGTTGGGAAAACTGCGACACGTGCGATGGCAGTGGTGCCAAACCCGGCACCAGCGCCAAGACTTGCGGCACTTGTGGCGGCAGTGGTACGGTGCAAATGCGCCAAGGTTTCTTTAGCGTGCAGCAAACCTGTCCGCATTGTCGAGGCACGGGAAAAATCATCCCGGACCCTTGTGGCGCCTGCCATGGACAAGGCAAGATCAAACGCCAGAAAACCCTCGAAGTCAAAATCCCGGCTGGCATTGACGAGGGCATGCGCATCCGCAGCAGCGGCAATGGCGAACCTGGCACCAATGGTGGCCCGCCTGGCGATTTGTTCATTGAAATACGCATCAAGAAGCACGATGTCTTTCAACGCGATGGCGATGATCTACACTGTGTGGTGCCCATTTCTTTCACCACAGCGGCCTTGGGTGGCGAGATCGAAGTGCCCACACTGGGTTCGCAGGCTGCGATCGACATTCCCGAAGGCACCCAAAACGGCAAACAATTCCGACTGCGAGGCAAAGGCATCAAGGGTGTGCGCTCCAGTTTTCCGGGTGATTTGTACTGTCACATCTCGGTCGAGACCCCGGTCAAATTGACCGAACATCAGCGCAAACTGCTCAAGGAGCTCGATGAATCGCTGAAAAAAGGTGGGAACAAACACATGCCCAACGAAGGCTCGTGGGCCGACAAACTGAAAAACTTATTCAGCTGAGAACTGCTTTGGGGTACAACGACGCATGGTGGGCCGCAAGACTTCTCCAGGAATAAACCATGAGCGTGAACATTCGTTTTTTGGGTGCAGCCGATACGGTCACTGGGTCCAAATACCTGGTCGAGCACGGCGATCAGCGAGTGCTCATTGATTGCGGCCTGTTTCAGGGCTACAAACAACTGCGCCTGCGCAACCGCGCGCCATTGGGCATAGAGGCGGGTCGCATCGATGCGGTACTGCTGACCCACGCGCACATCGACCACAGCGGCTACCTGCCTTTGTTGCGACTGAACGGATTCAAGGGCAAGGTTCACGCCACGCCCGCCACACGCGATCTGTGCGCCATTTTGTTGCCCGACAGTGGTCACTTGCAAGAAGAGGACGCCGCTTTTGCCAACCGGCACGGTTTCAGCAAGCACGCCCCTGCCCTGCCCCTTTACACGCGCCAAGACGCGGTGAACTGCTTGCCTCTGATCCACGCAGAGGCATGGCACAAGCCGTTTTCTCCTGCCAAAGGCTTCAAAGCGACCTTTTACATGGCCGGTCACATCCTTGGGGCCTCTTTTTTATTGCTGGAAGTGGCAGGTCGCCGCATCCTTTTTTCGGGGGACCTGGGGCGCCCCGATGATCTGGTCATGCTGCCGCCCGAAAATGCCCCGCAAGCCGATACAGTGCTGGTCGAATCCACTTACGGCGACCGATCACACCCGGCCGATGATGTGGCTGGCGAGCTGGGCGAGGCCTTGCAAAAGGTGGCTGCGAGAGGCGGTGTGGCGGTATTACCGGTGTTTGCGGTCGGGCGCGCCCAAGCCATCTTGCATGTCATCGGTCAACTCAAACAACAAGGTCGCATCCCGCATGGCTTGCCGGTTTATCTGGACAGCCCCATGGCGGTGTCAACCACCGAGTTGTATTCGCGCCATCCGCATGCCCACAAACTCGATGCCGCCGACTTGGAGGGCCTGCGTCATGTGGCTCACATGATCGAAACCCCCGAAGCGTCAAAATCGCTGGCACGGCATCACGGCCCCATGGTCATCCTCTCCGCCAGCGGCATGGCCACCGGGGGACGGGTCTTGCACCACTTGGCCTTGCATCTGCCACACCACCGCAATATGGTGATCCTCACCGGCCATCAGGCCGAAGGGACACGCGGGGCGGCGTTGCGCGACGGCGCTTGTACAGTTCGCATCCACGGCCAGGATGTACCCGTGCGTGCCGAAGTGGTCAATCTCTTGTCGGCCTCGGCGCATGCCGACAAAGATCAGTTGTTGCGCTGGCTAAAAACCATGCCTGCGGCCCCGCAGCAGGTGTATGTGGTGCATGGAGAGCGTGCGGCCAGCGACGCATTGCGCAGCGCGATCGAGCGCCAATTGGGTTGGCGCGCCTTGGTGCCTGAGCACCAAAGCATTTGGCCCGCCTGACCCCCGAGTCCGGGAAGCAAAGTCACCACCCGGAAAAATTGAACAGCGTCAGCGCTTTTCAATGCCTGCGGCGCGTATGACCCGATCGTATTCAGCGATCTCACTATCGACATATCGGCTGAATTCGGTCGTGTTCATGGGCATCAGATCATTGCCCAAATCGGTAAGACGCTTGGCCAACGCAGGCTCAGCCAGCACCTTAAGGGTATCGCGCGAAATTTTTTGCACAATGGCGTCCGGGGTGCCGGTGGGCACCCACATGCCGAACCAAAGGGGCGAGGCCGCGTTTTTGATACCCGCCTCTTCCAGGGTGGGCACGTCGGGCAAGGTGCTGCTGCGCTTGGGCGTGCTGACAGCCAAGGCCTTGAGTTTACCGCCCCGGATATTGGCGATCACGGCTGAAATGGGCCCCCAATAGGCATCGACCGATTTGCTGATGACCGCGGCCACCACTTCAGGGGTGCCTTTGAATGGAATCTGAGTGACTTTCATGCCGCTGGAGGCAATCATTTTTTCGGTGCTCAGATGCGTGCCGCTGCCCACACCCGCATGCCCCCAATTGATCGCCCCCGGATTTTTCCGTGCGAAATCAACCATGTCTTGCACCGAGTTGAATTTCGAATCGGGCGACACCACCAGCACATTGGGCTGAATCGCCAGCGGCACGATGTCGATGAAGTCTTTTTGGGTGTCGTAGGGCAAACTGGCATAAATGGCCGGGTTGACCGCATGCGCATTTGAATTGATGAGTATCGTGTATCCATCGGCGGGCGATTTGGCGACCATGGCCGAACCAATCGACCCCCCGGCCCCTGGTTTGTTGTCAACGACGACAGGTTGTCCCCAAACTTCAGACAGTCGCTGGGTCACCACCCGACCGACGATGTCAGTAGAACTGCCAGCCGTGAAGGTGATGATGACCTTCACGGGTTTGTTGGGCCAATCCTGGGCCAGCACCGCCCCGGACCAGGCCAAGGCACACAACGCAGTCCACCCCAACAGGGTGCGACGAATGATCAAAGGCAGAGCTTGCACAATCGATTCCTTCAAAACACAGTTGATACTTCGCGCAGTCTTGTAGAACCGCTGCGCGCCACGGGCGCACAATTGGCACGCCACAAGGCATGGGGCTTTACAGACGATGCACCAGACATTGTCCTATGACCCATCATGTTTGATGACGGTATTAGCCCTAATCCCTGCTTGGCGTGCGCTCATGCCCTTTAGGACTAAAAAAGCTCGCCAAGATGACCTTGGCGGGCGATTCAAGAGGCCATCAAGAAGAGGCCATCCAGGTCACTTGCCGGCTGGCACTTTGCCCTCGACACCCTTGATGTAGAAGTTGATGCCACTGAGGAATTTATCGTCAGCCACCACATCCTTGTCCAGCACCGGCTTGCCGTCCTGCCCCAGAATCGGCCCCTTCCACACGGCA
>JBEBAJ010000242.1:0-4012 GCA_041158965.1 Pseudomonadota bacterium
CCCACAGGGGCAGCGATTGCGCCAGACCGATGGCCAGACAGGCCAGCAGGCACAAGATTTCAGGCAGGCTGGTGCCGACGGCTGGCTTGGGGCGATGCAAATGATCCATGCCGCCATGTTGCGACAAGCGAAGCCGGTATTCAATGGAACGGTGACCGTGATGCCTGCACCTTTGGGGTGGCCTGTCAAGCAGGTCAGCCCTTCAAGATGGCGGGGCCATGACTTAGCGGCGGACTTCGTCGACCAGGGTTTTGAATTCGTCGATGTCCTCGAAGCTGCGATACACGCTGGCAAATCGCACATAGGCCACTTTGTCCAGCTTGCGCAACTCGCGCATCACCATCTCGCCGATTCGGGTAGAGGCGATTTCGCGCAGGGCCTGACCCAGCAACTTTTCTTCGATGCGCTCTATCGCCGAATCGACTTGCTCAGTACTCACGGGCCGCTTGCGCAAGGCCAGATTCATGCTGGCGCGCAGTTTGGCCCGGTCGTACTCTATGCGTCGCCCGTCTTTTTTCACGATGGCCGGAAAATTGACCTCCGGTTTTTCGTAAGTGGTGAAGCGCTTTTCGCAGGCCAGGCATAGTCGGCGGCGACGGATGGTGTCGCCCTCTTCAGCCAAGCGGGTTTCCATCACCTGGGTTTCCAGGTGGGCGCAAAACGGGCACTTCACTCGTTCACCTCGGGCGATTGGCGCATCAGCGGTAGACGGGGAAGCGGGCGGTCAAGGCATTGACCTTGGCACGCACGGCTTCAATATGGGCTGGATCGCGCGGGTGATCGAGCACGTCGGCGATCAGGTGGGCGGTGGCCCGAGCCTCCTCGTCCTTGAAGCCCCGGGTGGTCATGGCCGGGGTGCCGATGCGCACGCCACTGGTGACCATGGGTTTTTCGGGGTCGTTCGGAATGGCGTTTTTATTGATGGTCATGTGTGCCTGACCCAACACCGCTTCGGCTTCCTTGCCGGTAATGCCCTTGGCCCGCAAATCGACCAGCATCACATGGCTCTCGGTGCGGCCACTGACGATGCGCAGCCCGCGCTGGGTCAGGGTCTCGGCCACGATTTGGGCGTTGCGGATCACTTGTTGCTGGTAAATTTTGAACTCGGGCGTGAGGGCTTCCTTGAAGGCCACCGCCTTGGCGGCGATCACGTGCATCAGGGGGCCGCCTTGCAGGCCGGGGAAGATGGCGCTGTTGATGGCCTTTTCATGCTCGGCCTTCATCAGGATGATTCCGCCGCGCGGGCCGCGCAGGCTCTTGTGCGTGGTCGAAGTGACCACATCGGCATGGGGCACCGGATTGGGGTAGACCCCGGCCGCCACCAGGCCCGCGTAGTGCGCCATGTCAACCAGAAACACCGCACCGATGTCTTTGGCCACTTTGGCAAAGCGCGCCCAATCGATGCGCAGGCTGTAGGCCGACGCCCCGGCGATGATCATCTTCGGGCGTGTCTCATGCGCCTTTTTTTCCATGGCGTCGTAATCGATTTCTTCCTGCGCATTCAGGCCATAAGACACGACATTGAACCACTTGCCAGACATGTTCAGCGGCATGCCGTGGGTCAGGTGTCCGCCCTCGGCCAGGCTCATGCCCATGATGGTGTCGCCGGGCTTCAGAAAGGCCAGAAACACCGCTTCGTTGGCCGAGGCACCACAATGGGGTTGCACGTTGGCGGCATCGGCACCAAACAGTTGTTTGACGCGATCCATCGCCAATTGTTCGGCCACATCCACGTTTTCACAACCGCCGTAATAGCGTTTACCGGGGTATCCCTCGGCGTATTTATTGGTCAGCTGCGAACCTTGCGCGGCCATCACGGCAGGCGAAGCATAGTTTTCGCTCGCGATCAATTCGATGTGGTGTTCCTGTCGGGCGTTTTCGGCCTGAATGGCAGCCCAGAGTTCAGGGTCGGTGTGTTGCACCAGGTGTTGGCGGTCGTACATGAGGCAGTCCTTCAATGAATGAGATGCCCAGGCGATCGGCTCATGACCCGTCAGGGTGAGGTGCGCTTCACCGTGGTTGTAGCCCGCAAGGGCCGGCCCACGTCGACGCCGGTTCAAACCAGTGTCTATCGCCAGTCACGCACCACTGCGCATTTTAGACCACTGGCGAGGCTTGGGTCAGCGGGCTCATTTCTCATCTTCGGCCGGGGTGACCAGCCGTTGGGCCTTCTCCCACAGGTTCTCCAAACCCGCAGCCGCCACGGCACCCGCGCTGGGTTCAGTGATGGGCACCCGCTGGCCCTGAGCCACCTTTTGCAAACGATGGTGTTCGGCCAAGACACGACTGAGGTAGTTGGTGGGGGAATTGTCCACAGAGCCCACATACAGTTTCAGCCCGCCTTCCACCGAGCCGGCGCGCACGATGCAGTCTTTGAGCACCTGCACCCCCACCTTCAGATTGGACAAAGGGTCAAAAGCCGCCAGTTTGCCGCCATAGCCCTCGTATTTTTCAGTGTGCACCTTGGTCATCACCTGCATCAACCCCTGGGCACCCATGGGACTTTGGGCAAAGGGGTTAAAGCCAGACTCAATGGCCATCACCGCCAAAATCAGCGTCGGGTCGATTTGGGTCTTATTGCCCGATTCATAGGCCTCTGCCACCAGGGCACTCAGGGGTTCGACCCCGACCTTGTATTTGCGGCTCAGCCAATAGGCCAAGTTGGCTTGCTGTTTGGGCAATTCCTGGGGGTTGGCCGCGGTGGTGCGTTCCACGGCGGCGGCATCGCTCATCATGAAGTCGGCCTGTCGGTCTTGCAGCCAGTTGATCAGACGCAACTCGGCGTTCATGCGCAAATCGGGTCGGGTGCCAAACAAAGTGGCCACACAAAACACCACCAGGCCGATGAAGGCCAGTCCGTTGTGGGTGATCACAAAAAAACCTTCGGCCACATCGGCTGCAAAAGTCTTGATGCCTTCCCGGATGTCATGGATGGTGGTCATAGGGAGAACTTTAGCAGACCCTGGTGGCGCACCACAGCCCACACATAGGGGTTGAAACCCAGGCCGCAGGCCCCAACACCCTTTAAAATACCTGAGTGAATACTCAACTCTCCCCAGAATTACAAACCCTCGACTCGGCCACCGGCGGGGTCTTTACTGCCTCCACTTCAGGTGAGCGTGCGGCCCGGCTTCGGGCCTGGCTCGCCACCGAGCCCGGGCACGAATTGATGTTGTCGGTCTACCGGGAGCTCAGCACCCGTGACAAGGGGGCGTCCAAAGCCCTGCGCGAGCGCCTCGACGAAATCAAGCGCGAACGTCATCAGTCGGAACTGGTCGAAGAATGGGCGCAAAAGGGCGAAGCCTTGCGCCAGTCCCCCAAAATGGCCTTGGCCCAGGCCCTGGCCTGGCAACGCGATGCCGCCAAAGCCGGGGCACCCCTGTCTAAAGAGCCGCTGGCTGGCATCAAACAAGCGCTCAATGACCGCATTCGGCACATTGAAGACTTGCAGCACCGGGCTCAGGTGCTGCGCGAGTCGGCGGTTTTGCTGGGCCAACGCACCGAGGTCTTGTCCACCAAATCCTGGCACGAAGCTGCGGCGCATCGAGAGCAACTCGGGCATGACGTGCATCGCTGGCTGGCAGAGAACACCCAATTGGGGCTAGACCCAGATTGGGCTTGCGTAGACCCCAAGTTCCCGCCCGCCTTGCAAGCCAACGCCCAACAAGTGCAGGCCGTGTTCGAGGCCTTTGTGGCGGCGCTGGCCGTGGCCGAGTCGGCAGCGGCCGATGCCGCCTCGCCCTTGCCCCCCGTACCGGCCTGGGCCGATGAAATTCGCCAGTCCAGAGAGACGGCCCAAGCCCAAGCCCAAGCTGCGCCTGCGGCGGTACCCGCCAAGCCCAAAGTAGACCCCGCTGTGCGGGCCAAGGCCGTCGAGCTGATCAAACCTTTGCTGCAGCAACTCGAACAGGAACTGGCCGAAGGCCATGGCAAAGCCAGCGCGGGCGTGGCCAACGACCTGCGTCAGGCCCTGCGTGAGCACGCCCCCGCATTGCCCGACCGTCTGGAGCAT
>JBEBAJ010000243.1:0-4008 GCA_041158965.1 Pseudomonadota bacterium
GGTGCGCCGCTTTCGGGGGGCCTACAGCGGCGAACACGGTGACGGCTTGTGTCGGGGCGAGTGGATCCACTGGCAATACGGCGATGCGATCCAACATGCTCTGCGAGACATCAAGGCCGAGTTAGACCCGAACAACCTGCTCTGCCCCGGTCGCATCGTGGCACCACCACGAATGGACGACGCCTCGCTGATGCGCTTCCCTCCGGCCTATCAGGTGATCCCGATCCGGCCTGCGCTGGACTGGTCGGCCTGGAATGTGCAAAACGACCCGCGCACCGAGGAAATCAGTGCCCCTGGCACGGGCGGCGACCCCGCCCATGGCCTGGCCAAAGCGGTCGAGATGTGCAACAACAATGGCCACTGCCGCAAATTCGATGCCGGCACCATGTGCCCGAGTTACCGAGTGACACGCGACGAAAAGCACCTGACCCGGGGCCGCGCCAACACCTTGCGCCTGGCCTTGTCGGGCCAGTTGGGCCCTGACGCACTCAGCAGCAACGATCTCAGCGACAGCCTGTCGCTGTGCGTGGGCTGCAAAGGTTGCAAGCGCGAGTGCCCCACAGGGGTCGACATGGCGCGCATGAAAATCGAGGTCTCTCATCAGGTGCGCCAGAAAAAAGGGCTGCGTCTGCGCGAGCGACTGGTGGCCACCCTGCCCGACTACGCGCGCCATGCGGCCCGTCTGTCGGGACTGCTGAACCTGCGCAACCAGATGCCTTGGCTGGCCCAGCTGGGTGAGCGCTTGCTGGGCTTATCGTCGCAACGTTCGCTGCCGCAGTGGGAATCGCGCCATTTTTTCAATCGAGGCACCATGGGCGTGAGTGCGGCACAGGCACTGGCCTCCAGCCAGGCGGTGGTGCTGTTTGTCGACACCTTCAACGGCCACTTCGAGTCAGAAAATGCGCTGGACGCATTCAAGGTGCTCAGCGCCGCTGGCTACGACGTTCACATCGCCAGCAAAACCCACGAAGGCCACGGCGCCAATCAGGGGCATTTATGCTGCGGCCGCACCTACCTCAGCAACGGCATGGTCGATGAGGCTCGCGTCAAGGCTCAAGAACTGCTCAGTGCGCTTAGGCCCTTTGCCGAAAAAGGGATCGCCATCGTGGGCCTTGAGCCTTCATGTCTGTTGACGCTGCGCGACGAATACACCGTCATGGGTTTGGGCGAGGTTGCCAATCTGGTGGCGCGTCACAGCCTGTTGTTGGAAGAATTTTTGGCGCGCGAACTCAAGGCTGGCCGACTCGACGCGCTAAAGTCCAGGCTTTGCACCATCAACCAGCCCATTCTGGTCCATGGCCATTGCCACCAAAAAGCCTTTGGTCTGATGCCCGACATCATGGACATCGTCAAGCTCTTGCCCGGTGCCAACCCAAGGCTGATCGAGACCAGCTGTTGCGGCATGGCGGGCAGCTTTGGTTACGAACAAGAGCACCATGAGATCTCGATGCAAATGGCCGAACTGAGTTTATTGCCCGCCCTGCGCTCATCGCCCGATGCCTTGGTCGTGGCCGACGGCACCAGTTGCCGCCATCAGATCAGAGATGGCAGCCAGCGTCACGCCATCCATGTGGCCAGCTTGCTGGCGCGACACTTGCGCTGAAACGGGTGGATGCACGAGACTTCAGAGGCACCATGGGGCCTGATTGTGGAACAGCCCCAAATAAAGGGCCGTGGCCGAACTGAAAGCCAGGGCCAAACCTGCAAGCCGCATGCCCAGGCCCGGCACACGGATGCGGCGCCCCCAGCGCAACAGCACCCAGGGGCCCAGCGCCAGCACTGCACCACTGGACAGGGCAAAGGCCCACATCACCATCGCCCCCTGCCAGGGTTGGGCAGCCAGTGCGGCCACCACCAGCGCCGAATAGAGCAAACCACAAGGCAAAAAAGCCCACAAAGCGCCCATCATCAAGGGGGCCCCCAGACGGGGGGAACCAAAACGCTGCGCCACCGCCTGCAGGCGACGCCATGTGGTGCGCCCCATGGCCAAGGCCCATTGCGGCAGTTCGGCGCGCCAGATGAGCCAAAGACCTAAGGCAAAAGCAAAACCGTGAAAAAGGCCCCAGATCGGCCTGAGGGCAGCGCTATAAACCGTGAGCCAACCCAAACCCTGCATGGCGGCAGCCGCCAACGCGCCGATCACGCCATAGCCCAGCACCCGCCCCAACTGAAAACCGGCCAGTGCGGCAGTGCCATGCGGCGCCCCGGCTTGGGCGACGGCGGCACATGGCGCGCCGCACATGGCCAGGCAATGCGGGCCACCCGCCCACCCCATGAGGAAAGCGGTGAACAAAAGGTTTTCAAACATTGAACCGAGATTCTCCATCATGCGCGCCTTCGGCGCGGCTTGATCTCCATGCGCATGAACAGCCAGCCCACGCCAGAACAGAAAGTCCAGATTAGATGATTTTAGAAAATCGCGTGCGGTTGCGGTCGGCTTGCACATATCGGTCAAAGACCATGGCCACGCCGCGCACAAAAAACCAGCCCATGGGGGTGACCTCTATGCCGCCGTCGTCCAAACGCACCAAGCCCTGGTCCTGCAATTCAAGCAGCCGCTCCAACTCGGGTTTGAACGCCTGCTGAAAATTCAGCAGGTGTGAGACCTCGATCGACTCAAAGGCCAAGCGCCCCTGACACATCAGCGCCATGATGATGGCGCGTCGAACCAGATCATCGCGACTCAGCGCCAGCCCTTTGACGATGGGCAGGCGACCCTGTTCGAGATAATCGGCGTATTCATCCAGTGTTTTGGCATTTTGGCTGTAGGTGGCCCCGACGCGACCAATGGCCGATACACCCAGCGCAATCAAGTCGCAATCGGGCTGGGTGCTGTAACCTTGAAAGTTGCGGTGCAGGCGCCCTTGGCGCTTGGCCACCGCCAGGGCATCCTGCGGCAGAGCAAAGTGATCCATGCCGATGTACACATAGCCTGCTTCCATCAAATGTCGCATGGCCCCGGCCAGCATGGCCACTTTGGCCCCGGCCGCTGGCAATTGCTCGGCGTGTATGCGCCTTTGTGGCTTGAAGCGCTCGGGCAAATGGGCGTAGGCGTACAAAGCAATCCGATCGGGCCGAAGTCGGTTGACCTGCGCGATGGTGCGCTCAAAACCTGCTTCAGTCTGCAAAGGCAGGCCGTAAATCAGGTCCACATTCACCGACTCAAAGCCGATCTCCCGGGCCGCCTGTGTCAAGGCAAAGGTCTGATCAACGGGCTGAATGCGATGCACCGCTTTTTGCACCTGAGGGTCAAAATCTTGTACGCCAAAACTCAGGCGGTTAAACCCCAGCCGATGCAGCAACCGCAATCGCTCTGGGCTGACGGTGCGCGGGTCGATCTCGATGGAATACTCGCCACCAGGCACCAGGTTGAAATGCGCGCGCAACAAAGCCATCAGGCCACTGAGTTCCTCATCACTGAAGAAGGTGGGCGTGCCACCTCCCAGATGCAGTTGCGAGACTGCATGGCCCGGACCCAAATGGCTCACCTGCAACGCCACCTCGCGCTCCAGCATGCGCAAGTACTCTGCCGCCCGGGTTTTATGCCGGGTAATGATTTTGTTGCAAGCACAGTAGTAGCACAATGATTCACAAAACGGAATATGTACATAAAGCGACAAAGCTTGCGAGCGGCTTGCGATGCCGTCACGCCGGTCATGCAGGGCGCGAATATAGTCGGCCTCGGTGTAAGCCTCGACAAAACGATCTGCCGTGGGATACGATGTATACCGTGGTCCTGGCACATCGTACTTTTGCAATAACTCTGGGGAAATATTCATCATGATGTTTGGCCGTGTTGGTCACGATATTGCCTTGAGTGCTGGCAAAAGAATTTGACACAGATCAATAAATGGCTTGCATAAAATGACCACAATCAAACCATCTCGTTCATGCGCTGACCCACATCATGCTTTCGCCCATTCCCATCCAAGCCATCAAGGTCGCCTGCTCCAACTGTAATTTGCGCGAACTGTGCATGCCCATCGGGCTCAATGACAACGAAATGAA
>JBEBAJ010000244.1:0-4005 GCA_041158965.1 Pseudomonadota bacterium
ACCTACGTCAACGGCGAACCGCGCCAAAACGCCAGCACCCAAGACCTCATCTTCAACATCCCCACCCTCATCGAAACCCTCAGTGCCGGCATCACCCTCTACCCTGGCGACATCATCGCCACCGGCACCCCCGTGGGCGTGGGCATCGGCTTCAAGCCGCCCAAATATCTGAGATCTGGCGACGTGGTGCGCATGGAAATCGACGGCATCGGCCACATCGAAAACCCGTTCAAATAAACCCATCCATGGCCTCGGCGCAAGCCTGTGCTTGCGCCAGCAACACCTGGGTCTGCTCACCCCAATACGCCGGCGTGCCAAACCACGGAAAGTGCTGCGCAAACGCCGGGTCATCCACCCGCCGTGCCAGCCAGGCACTGTATTGAATGATGCGCAAGGTCCGCAACGGCTCCACCCACGCCAACTCCGCCCGATCAAAAGGCCGCACCTGCTCATAGCCATCCAGCACACAGGCCCACTGCCACCCCTTATCGCGCGGGTCGGTAGACACCAACATCCACAGGTCTTGCACCGACGGTCCCATCCGGGCATCGTCCAAATCCACAAAATGCGGCCCCGGTTGCGGCAACTCCAGCGGTGTCCACAGCACATTGCCCCAATGGCAATCGCCATGCAGCCTGATCTGGCGCAGGTCCGAGTGCGCCGTAGCCTGCTCCACCGCACCCAAGGCACGCCTCGCCGCCGCGTCCCAAGCCGGCCACTCAGCCGGGCCCAGCAAACCACTTCTGGACACCGCCTCGTGCGAGGCCCAGCCCAAACTCTGCACCGTCAAATCCGGCCTGTGCATAAAGGCCGACTGCTCACCCACCGCATGCAGCCGCCCCAAAAAACGGCCCAGCCAAGTCAACACCTCCGGGTCATCGGCATCGGGCTGGCGCCCACCCCGGCGCGGCGTCACGCCAAACCAAAACGCCGTCTCCTCATCCACCACCCAGCGGTGCAAACTATCGCCATTCAAAATCAGCGGCGCCACCATCGGCACCTCCTGCGCCGCCAACTGCAAGGCAAACGCATGCTCCTCCCTGATCTGCGCCTCACTCCAGCGCCCGGGCCGGTAAAACTTCGCCACCACCGGCGGCTCATCATGCCTGTGCGCCATATACACCCGGTTCTCATACGAACTCAGGGCCACCAGGCGGCCATCCACATCCAGCCCCAGCGCCGACAGAGCATCGAGCACCGCATCGGGCGTCAGGCGGGCAAAAGGGTGCAGGGCAGCCTCAGACACCCCAGACCACATCGCATTCTTGCGCCTGACAGCGGCGCAACATCTCCATAAAAGGCACGGCCCGCTGGCGCAAACTCACCCACTCGGCCGGCTCATCCCGCTCATCCCCCTGCGCCGCCCTGGCCTGCGCCATCGCCTCTTCCTGTTGCGCGATCGCCTGCTGCAACGCCTGCAAGGCCTCGGCCATATCGCCCCACTGCAAAATTCCCTTGGGTTCAGGCGCCTTGCCAATGATTTTCAAAATCATGCGGCCATGCGGCTCCAGCATGATCAAGTCACCCGTTGCTTTCGATTTGAATTTATAGAGCATGCATCCATTGTGCGCCATTCGCACCCAACAGTCACCCTGTCGCCCCTCAGCCCTGGCTCAAACAAGCCAGTGCCACCGCATTGAACGCCTCAGGCCGCTCATACTGCACCCAATGCCCCGCATCCGGCACCACATGAAAACCCACATGTTGGCAAGCCGACAGGGCCTGCGGGATCTGCTGCAAATTCTCACCATACAGGGCGTCAAACTCCCCCCAAATCGTGTGCACCGGGCAACGCCAGCGCGACTGCAAAGCCAGCAACGGGTCACCCCCGGCAATCCGCCTGCGCCGCAGGCGGTCGCGCTCAATATTGTGCGCCTGCATATCCAGCGTATCTTCAGTAATGCTCTCATCATGGCGCAGCATGAACACACGCAAGTTATGCCGCAACACCCCCCGCGCCTCCTGCTCACTCATGTCCGCACGCAAACCCCGCAGCGGCACACGCGGCCCAAACAAACCCAGGCCAGGTATTCCCACCAAGACCATTTTGGCCAGCAAATCAGGGTGCTGCGCCGCCATAAAGCCCGCCATCATCCCGCCAAACGAAAACCCCATCACCTCATGTGGCCCCGGCCCCAACATATCCACCAATGCCTCCGCCACCGGCCCGTGCAAGCCATCCACATCCCGCGCACCGGGTGGCAAATCAGAATCGCCGAACCCCGGAATATCCAGGGCATACACCGCCCTATCCGCCGCCAGCGCCTGCACATTGGCCACCCAATGGGTCCAACTTCCACTGCCCCCGTGGAACAAAATCAGAGGCCGGCCCGCCCCCTCATTCCACACATGCCAAACCATACGCCCATACGGCGTCGGCCATTCAATCCGGCGCGCCTGCGCCAAAACACTCAAATGATTCATGACAAGCCAAAAAACAAACCCTCCCCAGAGGGCCCGTCTATGGTAGCCAAATTTATGCCCTCGGCGCCTACTGCCCCAAGCCACAAATGCGCTAACCCCCCTCAAGGCACCACACTCGCGCCGCGATCTTGCAACAATCTTCGCAAAATCCCTCGGTGACACCACCCCTCATCCTCGCAATAACAACCCAAAGAAAACCCGCTCTGGTGCGACAACGCGGCCATCGCATCCAGCGTTTGCAAGCCCCCGTTGGCACTCAACTCTTTAATAAAAGCCCTCTCAAACACCGCCCAGCGCCTGGTGTTTTTTTCTTGCGCCACCTCCCGCGCTTGCTGCATCAGCGCCAAACTCGGTGACAACAACGGCATCCACACATCGTAGTAATCCAGCCGCGCAAAATCCTGCTTCGCCACCCCCCTGGGCGGTCGCCTGACCGACCCAAAACGAACACCCTCATCCGCACTGCGCGGCGTCCCCAACTGAACGATGCGACAAGCCATCATGCCCCCTTCATCAAAAACCGTACCCTCGCCTCACTCTTCAACCGGCAGCCGTCCGCCCCGGCCCCTTTGCGTTATATGTCACAGACATAGTGCCGGCCATATGGCACAAATTCGGGATGTTCAACTCTTGCACAAACGCCATGCACACCCCTAAACACTCACCCATCCACACCTCACCCTCGCGCCCCAATCGCTCCTACACCCCAGAGCCCCTCTACCACCTCTACCTGCGCCAGCCCGACCGGCGCCTATACCCCTGCGTCGTCCTCTTCGACGCCCATGGCCCCATCGCCGCCCACCCCGCCCCCCGGGGTCGCCCCGTCAGCCAACTGACCGCCCAACAAATTCAAATCTTGCAAACCTTCCGCGGCGCCGAACAAATGCGCGTCAAACCAGTGCCCGCCCACGGCGCAGTCAAAGGCAAATGGGTCCAAAAAACACGCACCCAATACAGCTACATGCTCAGTCGCCCCGACGTCCACAGACCCTTCATCAACTGGGCCCTGCGCTACGAACACTCACAAGCCGCCCTCGCCGCCTTGCAAAAAGCCAAACTCCCCCCCTTGTTTGACCCGCACGCCCTCTCCGGGCTCAAACCACACCAGCGCCCTCACCACTCACCATAGCCGCACCCTCTACCATCCAGTCCACCTGCGTTATGTAATACCTTGGTTTTATACTGTATGCATGGATTGGTACCTCATCTACACCAAGCCACGGCAAGAAACCGTGGCCCTCTTGCACCTGCAGCGACAGGGCTATGTCTGCTACATGCCCGCCCTCCCCGTCGAAAAAGTGCGCCACCGCTCCCTCCAACAAGTCGTCGTTCCCTTGTTTCCCAGGTATCTGTTTGTGCAACTGGGCAGCGACCGGCTGGACAAATCATGGGCCCCCATACGCTCCACCCATGGCGTCATGCACATCGTGCGCTTTGGCGCACAACCTGCCCGCGTCAAAACAGAACTCATCGAATGGCTGCGCCAGCAAGAAATCGCCCTCAGCCCAACCCCGCAAACTGCCTTCACCCCCGGCCAGAAGCTGGTGGTCACCAACGGCCCGTTTACCGGCATAGAGGGCA
>JBEBAJ010000245.1:0-3969 GCA_041158965.1 Pseudomonadota bacterium
GCCAGCAAAGTTTGTCCGCCAGCCAGGGCCTGGCCGCCGGTGGCCAGATGTTTGAGCGCGTCGGCCAGTGTGGTGGGGCGTTCGTATGCGAATGCGTACATGGAATGGTTCCTCCTGATTTTTTATGGGCGAGCGGCCTGAATGGCGCTCCAGACCCGGTTGGGCGATGCGGGCATGTCGAGCTCTTTGACGCCGACCTGGGCCAGGGCGTCGAGCACGGCGTTCATCAGTGCCGGGGGCGAGCCGATGGCACCGGCCTCGCCGCAGCCTTTGGTGCCCAGCGGGTTGTGGGTGCAAGGGGTGCAGACATGTCCGATGTTGAAAGTGGGGAAGTCGTCGGCACGCGGCATGGCGTAATCCATGAAGGAGCCAGTCAGCAACTGGCCCGACTCTTTGTCGTACACGCAGTTCTCCATGAGGGCCTGACCCAGACCCTGCACCAGACCGCCATGCACCTGACCTTCCACGATCATGGGGTTGATGATGGTGCCGAAGTCGTCCACCGCCGTGAAGCGATCGACGCGCACGACGCCGGTCTGCGGATCGACCTCGACCTCGCAGATGTAGGTGCCTGCCGGGAAGGTGAAGTTGGTCGGGTCGTAGAAGGCGGTTTCGTTCAGGCCCGGCTCTAATTTGTCGAGCGGGTAGTTGTGCGGCACATAGGCGGTGAGCGCCACTTGGCCGAAGGGGATTTTCTTGTCGGTGCCTTTGACGCTGAACTCGCCATTGGCGAACTCGATGTCGGCATCGCTGGCTTCCATCAGGTGAGCCGCAATCTTTTTGGCCTTGGCTTCGATTTTGTCCAGCGCCCGCATGATGGCGGCACCGCCGACCGAGATAGAGCGTGAGCCATAGGTGCCCATGCCAAAGGGCACCCGGCCCGTATCGCCGTGCACCACATCGACGCTTTCGACCGCAATGCCCAAGCGGGAGGCCACCACCTGGGCGAAGGTGGTTTCATGGCCCTGGCCGTGGCTGTGCGAACCGGTGAACACGGTGACGCTGCCGGTGGGGTGTACGCGCACCTCGCCGCACTCGAAGAGGCCCGCCCGCGCGCCAAGGGCACCGGCGATGTTCGAGGGCGCAATGCCGCAGGCCTCGATGTAGCTGCTATAGCCGATGCCGCGCAGCAGCCCTTTGGCGCTGGATGCGGCTTTGCGTTGCGCAAACCCTGCCACATCGGCCAGCTTTTGAGCCTGATCCATACAGGCATGGTAGTCACCGATGTCGTACTGCAAGGCGACCGGGGTCTGGTAGGGGAACTGGGTGATGAAATTACGACGACGGATTTCATCCTGGCCCAAACCCAACTCCCAGGCGGCGCGGCTGACGATGCGCTCAAGCAGATAGGTCGCCTCGGGGCGACCCGCCCCGCGATAGGCATCGACCGGCGCGGTGTTGGTGAACCAGGCATCCACTTCCACATACACCTGAGGGGTGGTGTACTGCCCCGCCAGCAATGTGGCGTACAAAATGGTGGGCACCGCCGTGGCGAAGGTGGACAAATAAGCGCCCAGGTTGGCGTCGGTGTGCACGCGCAAGGCCAGGAACTTGCCGTCTTTGTCCAACGCCAACTCGGCGTGGCTGACATGGTCGCGGCCATGGGCGTCGCTCACAAAGGCCTCGTTGCGGTCCGCCGTCCACTTGATGTTGCGGTTGAGCTTTTTGGCCGCCCAGGTCAGGCAGACGTCTTCGGCATAGAGGTAGATCTTGGAGCCAAAACCACCGCCCACATCGGGGGCAATGACGCGCACCTTGTGTTCGGGCAAGCCCATGACGAAGGCGGTCATGAGCAGGCGCTCGACGTGCGGGTTCTGGTTGGACACATACAGGGTGTACTCGTCATTGGCACGGCTGTACGAACCGATGGCGGCACGCGGCTCCATGGCGTTGGGCACCAGGCGGTTGTTGACCAGATCGAGCTTGGTGACATGGGCCGCCTTGGCAAAGGCCTGGTCGACCTGTGCCTTGTCACCTATGGCCCATTTGTAGCAGTGGTTGTCGGGCGCTTCGGCATGCACGGGCGTGGTGGCGCTTTTGGCAGCCGAGACATCGACCACGGCGCTCAAGACCTCGTACTCGACCTGAACCAGCTCGGCGGCGTTTTGTGCCTGCTCGAGGGTCTCGGCCACGACCATGGCCACATGGTCGCCCACATAGCGCACCTTGCCCTGGGCCAATATGGGGTGTGGCGGCTCTTTCATGGGCTGTCCGCTGGTGTCGGTGATGAGCCAACCGCAAGGCAGGCCGCCGATTTTGTCGTTGGCCACATCGGCACCGACGAACACCCCCACCACGCCAGGGGCCTGACGGGCCGCAGCGGTGTCGATGGATTGAATGTGGGCATGGGCATGCGGTGAGCGGACAAAGACCGCGTGCGCCTGATTGGCCAGCACGACATCGTCGGTGTACTGACCGGCGCCGGTGAGAAAGCGGTAGTCTTCTTTGCGGCGAACCGATTCGCCGATGTGGGGAAGGTTGGCGAAGTCTGAGGCACCCATGGCGATCTCCGATCAGGTTTTCATGGCGGCAGCACCTTGCTGCACCGCCTTGACGATGTTTTGATAACCGGTGCAACGGCACAGATTGCCTTCGAGTTGCTCGCGAATTTGCGACTCGCTGGCGTTCGGGTGGCGTTGGCACAGATCAACGGCGCTGATGACCATGCCCGGGGTGCAAAAGCCGCATTGCAGGCCATGGCACTCTTTGAATGCCGCTTGCATCGGGTGCAAGGTGCCATCGGCCTGGGCCAGGCCCTCGATGGTGGTGATGTCCGCACCGTCGGCCTGCGCGGCGAGGATGTTGCAAGACTTGACCGAGCGGCCATTCATCATGACGGTACAGGCCCCGCATTGGGCGGTGTCACAACCCACATGGGTGCCGGTGAGGTTGAGGTGGTAGCGGATGGCCTGCACCAACAAGGTGTTGGGTTCGACATCCAGCTGTGCCGGTTTGCCGTTGACCTTGAGTTGAACTTTCATTGGTATCCCCTGAATTGACGATCGAAAAAAACGGGTTCCGACATTTCGCTGAGCAGGCGGCACACAGGCGGCCACCCCTGACCCAGTATGGAACATACCGAATAATTTATCATCGTTTGACCCAGACACAATGGGGCTAGGTGTTTTCCTAGGGAAGTTATGCAAGAAGTCCAACGAAGCAGGGCGCCCGAGTTTGGGATGAAACGACGCATGGGGTTTTGCAGAGCTTCCCTAGGGAATCGCACTCGGAAAAAACAAGGCCTCGCCCTGAATTTTGTAAGAGGCGATGGTGGACTGGCCCGCAGGGGAAGTGACCCAGTCGATGAATTTCTGCGCCGCTTCGGCCTTGACATGGGGGTGCTTGGCCGGATTGACCGCCAATACACCATAGGGGTTGAACATCAACGGGTCACCCTGGACCAGAATTTTCAGGTCGGCGCGGTTCCTGAAACTGAGCCAGGTGCCCCGATCGGCCAACACATAGGCGCCCATGGATGCTGCCATGTTCAGGGCCGGCCCCATGCCACACCCGCACTCGCGATACCCTGCCCCTTTGGCCTGCAAACCGGCCATATTCCAATACCTCAGCTCAGCCGCGTGGGTGCCACTTTTGTCGCCGCGCGAGACAAAGGCGGCCCCTTGCGCACGCAATTTTTGGAAAGCCGCCACGATGTCCTTGCCTTGGGTCTGGGCCGGGTCTGCGGCAGGCCCGATGAGAACAAAATCGTTGTACATGACCGGGTGGCGTTTGAGGGCGTATCCGTCGGCGACCATTTTTTCTTCCGCCACCTGATCGTGCACAAATAACACATCGGCGTCACCGCGTCGGCCCATGTCCAGGGCTTGCCCGGTGCCCAAGGCGACGACCCTGACCTCGAGACCTGTGGCGGCTTTGAAGGCTGGCAGCAAATGGGCGAACAAACCCGATTGCTCGGTGGAGGTGGTGGAGGCCATGAGCAATGGCGCCCTTTGGGCATGGGCGGGACGC
>JBEBAJ010000246.1:0-3956 GCA_041158965.1 Pseudomonadota bacterium
CGCGTCGGCCAGCGTCACCGCATGCGGCAGCGCCTCGTACTCGATCTGCACCGCTTCGGCCGCATCGCGGGCCTGCTGCTCGGTGTCGGCCACCACCGCCACCACGCACTCGCCCACAAAGCGCACCCGATCCACCGCCAACAGGTGTCGGTCCGGCGAGGCCGGACGGCCCCCGTCAGCGCGCTTGTGCATGATCGGCTTGGCCATCACCTTGACCCCGGCGGCTTGCACATCGGCCCCGGTCAACACCAGTCGCACGCCAGGCATGGCTTGTGCGGCCTTGGCATCGATCGAGACGATGCGCGCATGCGGGTATGGCGAGCGCACAAAACACAAACGCGTCTGCCCCTCGTGCCGCACATCGTCAGTGAACTGGCCCTGGCCGGCCAGCAAGGCATCGTCTTCAAGGCGGCGAACTTCTTGGCCGCTGCCAAATCGGGTTTGGATGGTGTTCATGCGCCTTATGATAAGCGCCATGAATACCCGTTGGAAACCCAGTGTCACCGTGGCGGCCATCATCGAGCGCGACGGGCGCTACCTCCTCATCGAAGAGCACACCCCTGAGGGCTTGCGCCTGAACAACCCGGCGGGCCACCTCGAAGAAGGCGAAGACCCGGTCTCGGCCTGCGCCCGCGAGGCCATCGAAGAAACCGCCCACCCCTTCGAGCCCCGGCATCTGGTGGGCGTTTATCTGGCGCGTTTCCAACGGCCGGCCAGCCAGGGGCACGAGGCCGAAGACGTCACTTATTTGCGCTTCGCCTTCTCCGGCCCTGTGCAAGACCCCGAGGCGGGGCGTCCGCTCGACGCCGGTATTGTTCGCACGCTCTGGATGACGCTGGCCGAAGTGCGCGCCAGTGCCGACCGCCACCGCAGCCCGCTGGTGTTGCGCTGCATCGAAGACCACGCCCGTGGCCAGCGTTTCCCGCTCAGTGCCGTCTATACCCACCCCTCGGTGTCCCACCCGCCAGGATAAACACGCGCTGAAGCCGCCCCTAATTGCGGTTCACCAGCACAATGCCCACGGTCACGCCCAGCAGTGCCACCAGCATGCCGGCCGTCATCGACTCCTGCAGCCATATCGTGCCGAAAATCAGCGCGAACAGCGGGGTCAGAAAGGCAAAGGTGCTCAGGTGCGTGGCCGGATACCTGCCCAGCATCCACATCCACACCAAATAACTGACAAAAGCGCCCAACAGCGCTTGCAGGCCCAAAGAACCCCAGGCCCAGCCGCTATAGGCCAGGCCCAAGGGCTCGCCGCTGGCCCAGGCCAGCACCGGCAACACCAAGGCGCAGTTCGCAATTTGGTAGAGCAACAGACGCTCAGGGCTGATGTGCCGCAGCGAGGTGCTCAAAATCGTCACCGTCGTCAGCCCCCAAAACGCCCCCGAGCCCAGGGCCAGCGCGTCGCCCAGCCACTGGTCGGGCTGACCGGGCTGCATCCAGCCATCGCGCAGCGCATAAGCCACCGAGGCAAACGCCACACACAGCCCCAGCCATTGCCAGGGGCGTATGCGCTCACTGCGCACCCACAAGGGCAACAACAGCGCCACCCAGAACGGGGCGGTGTACAAAAAAATCGTCAATCGCGTGGACGAGATGTGCTGCATGCCCAGATAGATGCAGACAAACTCGCAGGTGAACAGCAGGCCCACCACCAGGCCTGCCCGCCAGGTGCCATCGTTTTGCCACCAGGCTTGTCCGCGCCAGCGCATCCAGGCCATCAACATCAGCGTCGCCCCGATAAAGCGCAAGGCCGCCTGCCAGATGGGCGGCACTTCTTCCAGTGTCACTTTCACCATGACCTGTTGCGCGCCCCAAAACACGCAGCAAGCCAGCAACAGCAGGCTGGCCAAGGCATCCAATCGGGTTTTGCGTGCAGTCATCCGGGTGCACCATAATCTAAGGACATCAAGGATAACCGCTTCATGCTCCAAGAACGAATAGAGCCCGCCTGGCTCGACGCCTTCGAGACTGTGCTGGCCCAGTGCGGCGTGGTGCCAGGCACGACCGTGGCCGTTCTGTCTGAAACCCAAAGCCGCCCCATCCTGGTCGAATTGGCGCGCTTGGCGGCGGCACGGCTCCAGGCACAGGCCTTTGTGTTGCAACTCAACACCCCGTCCCCGGCCCCGGGCCTGCCCGTCGTCCGCTCCACCGGGGCCAGCAACGCCTTGCAAGGCCTCGCACCCGTGGTGCAGTCGCTGGCGCAGTCCACCCTGGTCGTCGACTGCACTGTAGAGGGGCTCATGCATGCCCCCGAGTTGCCTGCCATCCTGGGCGGCGGCGCAAGGATCATCTATGTCAGCAACGAACACCCCGAGACCCTGTGTCGTTTATTGCCCAGCGCCGACGTCGAAGATGCTGTCAAAGCCCACGTCAAACGCCTGCGCGGTGCACGCCAGATGCATGTCACCTCTCCCCACGGGACCGACCTGCACATCGATCTGCAAGGGGCGGTGGTGGGCGGCAACTGGGGCGTCACCACCCGGCCCGGCACACTGACCCACTGGCCCGGCGGGTTGGTGCTGGCCTTCCCGCGTGCCGGTGCCGTGCACGGCACGCTGGCTTTGGCCGAGGGCGATGTCAACCTCACCTTCAAGCGTTACCTTGAGCGCCCCGTCACCCTGCGCATCGCGCAAGACCACATCGACGCCATCGAAGGCCAGGGCCTAGACGCCGAACTCATGCGCAGCTACATCTCGGCCTGGGGTGAGCGCGCCGCTTACGCCGTCAGCCATGTGGGCTATGGCCTCAACCCGGCGGCGCGCTGGGACAGCATGGCGATGCTCGACAAGCGAGACTTCAACGGCACCGAACTGCGCGCCTTTGCCGGCAACTTTCTCTACAGCACCGGGGCCAACGAAACCGCCGGCCGCTACACCCTGGGCCATTTTGATTTGCCCATGCGCGGCTGCACCGTTCGTCTCGACGACGAGGTGGTGGTGCTTCACGGGCAGCTGGCATGAGCCGCATCCCCAACTACTCCACACTGGGGGCCGGCCCCATGGTGCTCTTTTTGCACGGCATCGGCGGTGGGCACCTGGCCTTTGCGCCGCAACTCGAAACCTTGGCCGAGGCCGGCTTTCGGGCCGTCGCCTGGGACATGCCGGGCTATGGGCACAGCGACCCCATCGAACCCTATACCTTCAAGGGCCTGGCCGAAAAGTGCATCGCCCTCATCGAAGCCCTGGCTTCGCGCCACGACCGGCAAGTCAGCCTGGTCGGCCACAGCATGGGCGGCATGGTGGCCCAAGAAGTCATGGTTCGTCGCGCAGACCTGGTTCGTCAATTGGTGCTGTGCGGCACCTCGCCCGCCTTTGGCAAGGCCGACGGCGACTGGCAGCGCCGCTTCATAGAACAACGCATGGCCCCCTTGCAAGAGGGCCAGACCATGGCCGAGGTGGCGCGTCGCCTGGTGCCCGCCATGGCCGGCCCCCGGGCCTTGCCGGAAGGTCTGCGCCTGGCCGAGCACTGCATGTCCGGCGTCAGTCCCGGCACCTACCGGCGGGCGCTCGAAGCCCTGGTCACCTTCGACCGGCGCGCCGAACTGGGCCAGATTGCCGCCCCCACCTTGCTGGTGGCGGGGGAAAACGACCCCAACGCCCCCCCCGATGTCATGCGCCAGATGGGCGAGCGCATATTGGGCAGCCGCACCGTCGTCATGCCTGGCATCGGGCACCTCATGAATCTGGAGTCCCCGGACGAATTTGACCGCTTGCTGATCAATTTTCTGCGCGAAAACCACAGCTGGGTGCGCCACTGAACCCACCTATACAGCCCTCATCAAGGACCACTTTTGGGAGGCACTGCAAAACTTGAACGCAGCGGGTTTTGCAGAGCGCTTCCCTAGGGAAGCTCTACAAAACCCCATGCGTCGTTTCATCCCAAACTCGGGCGCCCTGCTTCGTTGGACTTCTTGCAGATATCTTCGGATATCTGCTTCGAAATCCGCCTTGCAT
>JBEBAJ010000247.1:0-3954 GCA_041158965.1 Pseudomonadota bacterium
GCAGGTGGTGAGCAACCCAAATTCGGGGCCTACACCGACCGTGGCCATGTGCTGGTGAAATACAGCGCACCAGACGACAACGCGGTCAGCGAGCGCTGGCGTGATTTATTGTGTGCCGAGCATCATGCCTTGGCAGTGTTGGGAACACCCAGCCTGGTGATCGATGGGGGGGGACAAAGATTTTTGGAAGTTCCGCGCTTTGATCGGGCGGGTGCGCTGGGTCGCATCGGGGTGTTTTCGTTGAGGGCACTCGATGCCGAGTTTGTGGGCCGCCTGCACGAGCCTTGGCCGGTACTGGTCCAAGCCTTGGCCGATATGGGGGTGGTCCAGCCCCAGGCCGTCCAGAAGGCTGCGTTGTGGTGGGCGTTTGGGGCATTGACGGGCAACACCGATATGCATGCAGGCAATCTGTCTTTCATCCGCAGCCACGGCCGCCCCTATCGCTTGGCGCCGGTGTACGACATGCTCCCCATGGGGTTTGCGCCCAACCGTTTTGGTGAATTGAGCCAGACTTTGCAGCCCATTGAATGGGCGGCTTTTATACCCGGCCCGGTCTGGGTTGAGGCGCATCGGCTGGCCCGGGCGTATCTGGGTCGGCTACAAGCAGAGCCCGCCCTTTCCTCCGGCTTTGCGCCCTGTCTGCAAGCCTTGCGACAACAGTTGGAGTGGGCGCAAACGCGCATCCTGCGTTTGGCTTGACCCAAGCCAAACAGATGTCAAACCCCCGCCGCATGCGCCTGCTGGTCAGCGTGGTAGCTTGATCGCACCAACGCCCCCACAGCCGCATGGCTAAAGCCCATCTTGTAAGCCTCGGCCTCAAACATCTTGAAAGTATCGGGGTGCACATAGCGGCGCACCGGCAGATGGCTGTTGCTGGGCGCCAGATACTGGCCGATGGTCAACATGTCGATGTTGTGTGCCCGCATGTCGCGCATCACTTCCAGAATTTCCTCATCGGTCTCACCCAGCCCCACCATCAAACCGCTCTTGGTCGGCACATGCGGAAACAGGGCCTTGAATTTCTTCAGCAGGTTCAGGCTGAACGCATAGTCGCTGCCGGGGCGGGCCTCGCGGTACAGGCGTGGCACGGTCTCCAGGTTGTGGTTCATCACATCCGGCGGCGCGGCCTTCAAAATATCCAGCGCTCGGTCGTCGCGCCCCCGGAAGTCGGGCACCAGCACCTCGATCTGTGTGTCGGGTGACAGGGCGCGGGTGCGCTCAATGCAGGCGACAAAATGGCCGGCACCGCCGTCACGCAAATCGTCGCGGTCCACGCTGGTGATCACCACATACTTCAATTTCAGGGCCGCGATGGTGCGCGCCAGGTTCTCGGGCTCATCGGCGTCCAGCGGGTCAGGGCGGCCATGGCCCACATCGCAAAACGGGCAACGCCGGGTGCACTTGTCGCCCATGATCATGAACGTGGCGGTGCCCTTGCCAAAGCACTCGCCGATGTTCGGGCAACTGGCTTCTTCGCACACCGTCACCAGCTTGTTGCTGCGCAAAATATCCTTGATCTCATAAAAACGCGTGGTCGGTGAGCCGGCCTTCACCCGTATCCAGTCGGGCTTTTTCAGCACCTCGGCGGCCTCCACCTTCACCGGAATGCGCGACAACTTGGCTGCCGCCTTTTGCTTGGCCGTCGGGTCGTACTGCTCGCGGCTTTGCGCCTCGCGCACGGTTTTGTGTTCAGGGGTGCTCATGCGCCCATTATCCCAGTGTGCCTTGCAATTTGTCAGACAGCACCGCGGCGGCCTGCGCCCAACTTGCCTGCACCCCCAACCGCGCCAGATCGACGGTCGGCAAACCCGCATACCCGCAAGGGTTGATCCGCAAAAAAGGCTGCAAATCCATCGCCACATTCAGCGCCAGCCCGTGGTAACTGCAATGGCGGCTCACCTTGATCCCCAGCGCGGCAATCTTCCCCAGCCCCACAAAATTGGGGTCAGACCCCAATTTCGGCAAAAGGGGGTCAAGACCGGGGGTTTGTGATGTTGTGACATGTTTCGGCAGCACGGCGTGCCCGAAAGGGTCGTCCAAATGCACATAAATACCGGGCGCACCGCTCACCCGATGCCCGGTCACCCCAAAATGCCGCAAGGCCCTGATCACCGACTCCTCCAGACGGTAGACCAGCTCTTTGACAAAAAAGCCCCGCCGCTTCAGATCCAGCAAGGGGTAAGCCACCACCTGTCCCGGGCCGTGGTAGGTCACTTGCCCGCCCCGGTTGGTCGCCACCACCGGAATATCCCCCGGGCTCAACAGATGTTCAGCCTTGCCCGCCAAACCTTGGGTGAAAACCGGCGGGTGCTCGCAAAGCCACAATTCATCTTCTGTATCGGCTTGTCTCTCATCAGTGAATTTGCGCATTAAATCATAAGTGGGCGCATACTCAACCAACCCCAGGGTGCGAACAATCACAACACCACCTTGACCATGGGGTGGCTGCTCAGCGTGCGGTAGAGCTCATCGAGTTGTTCACGGCTGGTGGCATTGATATGCAAAGTCAGCCCCAAATACTTGCCGCTGCTGGAGGGGCGCAATTCGATCCGGGCGGGGTCAAACCGGGGGTCAAACTGCTCGGCCACATGGGTGATGGCGTGCACAAAACCCTCCACCTTCAGGCCCATGACCTTGATGGGGAATACACAGGGGTACTCAATCAGGGAGTCGCGTCGCGGGTCTTGGGGGGTATCACTCATGCCGCCATCCTACTACCGCCGCCCCGGGCGTGTGAGCCTCCTGCGCCCACAAAAATCAGCCGGGCCAGTGGAAAACGCCCCGGCCCCAGTCAGCCGCCTCGCCCCGAAAGACGCAGAAATCCGCATGAAATTCAACGCCCCGGTGCCCCGAGTTTGAAAAACCCAGAGTCATTGGGCCTTTTAGGGTTTCCCTTATGTTTATAATGATGGTCTTTGCCAAAGGACAGGCTGTAACCTGGGCGTCAACAAACATGTCCAAAATACAACCTGTTCCATATCCAGAGCAAGAAGAACCCGAGCCGCCCATCCAGCGGCTGACCGCTGAACAGGCCCGAGAGTTGCGGGCCACACTCCCGCAAATGTCTTTGTGGCGTTTGTTGGGGCTACAGCTGGTCACGGGGGGAGTAGTGGCTTTAATCGCCTGGGGGCTTGGTGGTGTCACGGCGGCTTGGTCTGCCGGCTACGGGGCCCTGACGGTGGTTTTGCCATCGGCCATCATGGCGCGCGGCATCACGGGTCGACTGTCCTCAGTCAACGCGGCTTCGGCAGCCTTGGGGTTTTTGGTCTGGGAAGCGGTAAAGGTCTTGATGTCCATCGCCATGCTCATGCTGGCAGGGCGCTTGATCGACGGCCTCAGCTGGCCAGCTTTGCTGGCGGGTCTGATCGTCACCATGAAAATTCACTGGTTGGCCCTGGGCTTCGGTCTAAGGCTGGCTTTCAAGAAACAAAACTGAGCCGAGTCAACGCATGTCTTCTGCAGCAGCACCCACCTCCGGTGAGTACATCGTTCACCACTTGACCCATCTGCAAAATCAGAAGCCCAACGGCCCTCTTGACTTCTCTGTCTTTAACCTCGACTCGCTCTTTTGGGGCATTTTGCTGGGCATCGTCGCTTGCTATTTGCTCTATAAAGCCGCACGCCAAGCCACCTCGGGTGTGCCGGGTCGCTTCCAGGCCGCCGTTGAAATTCTGGTCGAAATGGTCGAAAGCCAGGCCAAAGGCATTGTCCACAACGCCCAAAGCCGCAAATTCATCTCCCCTCTGGCCCTCACCGTGTTCGTCTGGATTTTCCTGATGAACGCCATGGACCTCTTGCCGCTCGACCTCATCCCCGTCATTTGGGAATCGATTTACGGTGCCGCCGGCCACGACCCGCACCACGCTTACATGCGCGTGGTGCCCACCGCCGACCTGTCCATGACCATGGGCCTGTCGGTCGCCGTGTTGCTGATCTGCCTGTACTACAACGTCA
>JBEBAJ010000248.1:0-5375 GCA_041158965.1 Pseudomonadota bacterium
GGCTCGCTTGAACACATCTTCCAGCGTCGGCGCATCCAGCAACCTCACCGCCCAACGGCTCATCTGCGCATCGCTGGCGTCATCGAGCTTTTGCCGCACATCTTTTGGAATCGAGCCGAAGCGTTTTTGCATCAGCGTGACCATGGTGTGACAAACCCCCTCACGCTTGCCCTCGCGCTTGCCCTCGCGCATGGCCTGCACCCGCGCCCGCTCCAACTTGCGGCGCTCCCACCGCTCAAACTTTTCTGCCAATGTCACAGCATCTCCTCTCGGGTTGACAAACTCGTCCAACAAAGGGGCAACGATACTGCTGTCACCTGCCACCGCCCTATACCAAATCGCCATGTCTCTGCGTAACTCATGGTCGTTGGGCCATACTGATGCGGGCGCTCTAACTGCATCACAAGCGCGGCCACATTGTCATTGAGTTTAGCAAGCCTGCGGCCATCTTGTCCACGGATGTCGATCATCGCAAACCGGTGTTGCGGCAAAAAACCCCCGCACTTTGCCCATACAAAGCGCTCTGTGCACTATAGATCCGGCTGGTAGCGTCGCTCCATGTCCGCTTGCGACTCAGGCGCCAGGCTCAGGCCGCTGTGGGCTTGAATCATCTCAGACATCGTTGGCAGCACATCTCTAGGCACATGGCGCGAGGCGTCCCACAACTGCGACCGCATCAGGGCCTTGGCACAGTGCATATAAGCCGACTCGACCCTGATGTGAACCACCAGCTTGGGGACACGCCGCTCATCGGTGCATGCCTGCAAGTGCGCTGGGTCCACCGACAAACGGGCCTCACCATTCACGCGCAAAATCTCTTTAACCCCTGGCACCATGAACAACAACCCAATGCGCCCGGTCTCAGCGATGTTTTGCAAAGAGTCCAGCCGGTTATTGCCCGGCGAATCGGGCAACAGCAAATCGCCTTTATCCGTTACCCGCACAAAGCCAGGCGCACCACCGCGCGGCGAGGCATCCAGGTTGAATGCCCGATCACAGGTGGACATGACCACAAACGGCGACAGCGCAATATAGCGCCGGCAAATCTCGTCGATATGGTCAATTTCTTTGCGCGCCGCCCGCTCGGTCGCCGGGCCATACAGACTGCGCAAATCAAGGTCAGTGGTGTGCGTCATGGTCGCTCTGCCTGTAAAAGTATTTGGCCCAATATAGCCCAAAGGCACGCTCAGCCCTGTCACCCTCGCTGGCGTGACCTCACACCACCCCCCACCTGCCCACCCCGCGCTGCAATGCGGTCACCTCGATCGCATGGCACAACTGCCTCTTGTCCACCGAAGTTGGCCGCCTTATCGGAATGACCGGCCACCTCATCAGAATCGGTGACCACGATGCATCGTATTACCCACTATCTATTAAAAAAATATTTTCGCATCCCAAACTTCACATAAAAGATTCGAAGAAGTATCAAGTAAATCACAATGTATATACTAACCTGTATGGTTTTGATCGGTGACGAAAAGACATCAAGTAAAGCGTAAGTAATGCTGGGTTTTGCTCGCTTTGCAGCGTGCTCAAAATCTCTCTGCAACACTTCGTCCAACCTCTTGAGTGAAGCCAGAGCCTCGTTTGTTTTTCCTTCTTGAATTTGCTTGGCTGCCTCATTCAAGAGGGGCGAGCTGGTGAGCTGGCCCACTGAGAGTTCGAAAGATCTGGTTCGCAACTCCTCATAGAACAAGTCAAATATAGGTTTCATCGACTCTTTGCGATCTACAGTGAGATGTCGACTGTTTTCTATTGAGTATTCGGCAAGTTCTACGATCTCTGTTACTGGTATTGGTATCGTGATGGACTCGTCACGCCTGCGTTGCTCAATGATGCGCGTTAGTCTCTCAATCTCAATTTTCCGACCATTTAGAACATGTTCTTCAACTATCCCCACACCAATTTGTCGAAGTCCACGTGCTCGCTCGATTTCTGCAGCTAGGGCATCTCGCTGCGACACATAAGTTTGATACCAAATCCCGCCCACTGTTAAGATAATTCCAACCACGGTTGAAAATATATAGCCAAACCAGTCCTTTTTTGCAGATGTGGTTTCTTTGGCTTTGGTCATTGGATTATCTGATCCAAGACTTGTATTCAATTTTGAACCTCTGAATTTACTAAATATCAAATTGGCACTCCCCCAAACCTGTAGTCACTTTCACACTGTGATTTTTCACCCCTCCAACTCAATGGGGCTAATTGCTTCGAACAGGTCACTGACATCAGCGCTCAATGCATTTGCAGCCATTGGGCAGGCTTGCTTACCTCTCCCCCACGCTACCGCCCTGCCGCGTTAGGAATTACCTTGCAACATCGTGCTACATCACTTGTGGTCGCACCACATGAGTCTCTTTGTGCGCCTCATTGTACAAACCATATAGTCTTTTATGACTATTTTATACCAGTAGTTTCACCAATATGTATTCTTTATAAGCAACTAAACCTGTCAAACCACAAGGCGAGTCTCGCCACCTCCACCCGCACCGGCCCCTTCGCTTGAAGCCGCTCGCCAACCCATGTCCATTCACATCAACGCCGTTTATCATCCATATTTGGCTGGATCAATGCCTTAATGCATCATAAACATGCTTTAAATGAAACCCCTGTCGCCTGCCCCCTTGCCTGTCACGCGCAGCCTGACACGTCTGGCCAGGCGATTTCGCTGGCGCGTCGGCGCAGTAATGGGCTCAGCGACCCACCCTGCGGCGTGCCCTGTTGTCGCTCCGCCACCACCCCCCGTCCATGATCCCGGCGTTCAGGTACGCCCGAATCAGCCGGTTCACGCCAGCGTCATCAATGCGTTTCTTGAACCTGTCCATCAGGATGCCATGGTTGACTCGGTCAAAGAACTTGGCCAAGTCCACGTCCACCACCACGCGCTTGCCCGCTTGGGCGTACGCCCGGGCGGCTTGCACTGCGTCGTGTGCGCGTCTGCCCGGTCGGAACCCTGAAGTTGGGGTCAGTTGCGGAGGGGAATTGAACTACCCTTCCACATATTTATTCTGCAAATAGTTCTTGCAGCGTTTTCAGGGTCTTCGTCAATGTCTTTGGCGAAACGACGCCCAACCGTTTGGCCAAACGCGCTTTGTCAACGGTTCGCATTTGATCCAATACGATCAAGCCTCTGGTGCCTGCATGCGTGACGGGCACCCTGAACGGGGCTGCAAACCCCTTTGAGGTCATGGGGGCAACGATCACGGTGCGCAGGTTGTCATTTAACTCAGCTGGTGACACCACCACGCAGGGTCGCGATTTTTTGATCTCGTTGCCCACAGTGGGGTCCAGGTTAACCAGCCAAATTTCGCCCCGCTTCACCAGCTCAACTCCGCGTCATCGAGGTTGCCAAACTCGCCCATTAAAAGGGCATCTTCGCCATTGGCAGCCACAGCGGCCGCGGCCTCGGCCCAGCCGGCACGCACGCTCTTCGTCGGCTTTCGCAGAACAATGGCACCGTTGACAACCTCGATCTCTGCGGTCGCATGTTCAGTCAGGCCGACCTGAATCAAAATCGGCTTGGGCAACACCACGCCCTTGCTGTTGCCAATGTGACGAATCGCAATTTCCATGACATCCTCCAGTTTCAACAATGTTATTCCAAGACGCATGTATAGTCAAGAAAGAGTTAAAACAATGTAATAACTTCAAGTACCAGCCCTGCGCCTTGCACAACACAAGGTGAGTCTTAACATCACACCCACCATGCAAAACGCCCACCATTGGGTGGGCGTCTTTATTTGGTTGCGCGAGCAAGATTTGAACTTGCGACCTTTGGGTTATGAGCCCAACGAGCTACCAGGCTGCTCCATCGCGCGTCAGAAGGTGTATTGTAACTTATTCCGCACTGTCTTGCTGAGGCTCGGCCGCCACTTCGGGTCGGTCGACCAGCTCCACCAGGGCCATGGGGGCGTTGTCACCCACGCGGAAACCCATCTTCAAAATCCGCGTGTAGCCACCCGGGCGCGTCTGGTAACGCGGGCCCAAATCGGCAAACAACTTCACCACGCTATCGCGGTCGCGCAGGCGGTTAAAAGCCAAACGCTTGTTGGCCAGGGTCGGCTCTTTGGCCAGCGTGATCATCGGCTCAATCACGCGGCGCAGCTCTTTGGCCTTGGGCAGCGTGGTCTTAATGGCTTCGTGCGCGATGAGCGAGTTCATCATATTGCGCAGCATCGCCAGGCGGTGCTCGCTGGTGCGATTCAGTTTACGTAATCCGTGTCCGTGACGCATGGTGCTTATCCTCTCAAAACTTTCTTTATTAAACAGGCAGCCGTATCAGGTACTGCCCGTGCACACCAGCGCTTCTCCAAACCAGCCGGCGGCCAGCTCTCGAGCTTCATGCCCAAGGTCAAACCACGCGAAGCCAGCACTTCTTTGATTTCGTTCAGCGACTTGCGGCCCAGGTTAGGGGTCTTCAGCAACTCATTCTCGGTGCGCTGTATCAAGTCACCAATGTAATAAATGTTCTCCGCCTTCAGGCAGTTGGCCGAACGCACCGTCAGCTCCAGCTCATCCACCGGGCGCAGCAAAATCGGGTCAAACTGCTGTGCGCTGCGCGGGCTGGGCGAATCAAACGCCGCCAACTCGCTGCCCTCCAACTGGGCAAACACCGCCAGCTGCTCCACCAGAATCTTGGCCGACGCACGCACCGCATCTTCAGCGGTGATCGCGCCATTGGTCTCAATCTCCAGCACCAGCTTGTCCAGGTCAGTGCGCTGCTCCACGCGGGCATTGTCCACGCTATAGCTCACACGGCGTATGGGTGAGAAAGACGCATCCAGCACAATCCGGCCAATCGATTTGCTCGGCTCTTCGCCATAGCGTCGCACGGTGCCAGGCACATAGCCACGGCCCTTCTCCACCTTGAGCTGAATGTCGATCTTGCCGCCTTGCGTCAGGTTGGCAATCACATGACCGGGGTTGATGATCTCCACATCGTGCGGCGTCTGAATATCAGCCGCCGTCACCTGGCCCTCGCCCTCTTTGCGCAGGCTCAGCGTCACCTCATCGCGGTTGTGCAGCTTGAACACCACGCCCTTGAGGTTCAACAAAATATTCACCACATCTTCTTGCACGCCGTCGATCGACGAGTACTCGTGCAACACGCCGGCAATGGTGACTTCCGTCACCGCATAGCCGACCATCGAAGACAGCAACACACGGCGCAAGGCATTGCCCAGCGTATGGCCGTAACCGCGCTCGAACGGCTCCAGCGTAACCACTGCACGGTTGTGGCCGACGTGCTCGACTTGGATGGCTTTGGGTTTCAACAATTGGGTTTGCATTCGGATTTCCTCTCAATACCCCCGGCTCGTTACACCGGTAAGGCTGGATGGACCCCCCGGTTGCACGAGCCCGCAACCAGGGACGAA
>JBEBAJ010000249.1:0-6099 GCA_041158965.1 Pseudomonadota bacterium
GGGCCATGGGGCAGGCCAGCGGGACACCATGACCCCTTGCGGGTTGCACCAGGTGAGCATGGCCTCTTTGGGCGGGCCCCAAATATGCAAGGTGTCGGCTTGCCCTGGCGCCAAGGGGGCCCATTCAGGCCAGAGGTGTTGCGGCATGCGGCCTGCCGTGATCAGGGGTTGCAAGACTTGACTGAGCCAATCGGCGTCGCACACCCCCACCCAATGGTTGTCCTGGTCGTCTGTGGCGCCTTCGATGGGGTGCAGGGTGATGTGCAGGGTGGCGGGGCTTTGCAACCATTGGTCTTCGAGTAAGCCGACCACAGCGGGGATGCGCTGGGCCTTGGGCAACTTGGGCAGGCGCACCGAATGCCAAGACAAGCGCGAGATGGGGACGATAGCGACCAGTGGCCCCGGGGGCAGGTCGGTGGCCGAGCGCATCCCCTGACCGATGGGCCGTGCGTCATCGCCCATCTGGACATGGTCGTAGGCGTCGACGTCGGGGGAGTCAGGCAGGGCGACAATCAGCATAAGGTGTTCATTTTATGGCCGTGGCGTCATGGTCGAAGGCAAAACCCAAAGATAATTCACATTTCCTTTGTCTCTTTTGACCAATGCGGTTTGCGCCAAAGTGACCGTGGACATGCGAAAGCGCCCGGAAATTTCAAAAAATTGACTGCTGATGCTGTGGGTTGCAGTGTTCCAGTTGGAGCCAAACACCGAGGACGCCATTTTCACATCGGTCATCGGGCTGCGCAGGCGGTTTTGGGCCACCCGCTGGGCTTGGCCCAGCGACAAGCCCGGGACCGTGGCAGCCAGTACTTCCGGGCTGGCGGTGTTGACGTTGACGGGGCTGGGTTCGGGCAGGATGACCAAGTGGGGCCGCAGACGTTCAATGGCCTCAGGACCGAAGCCCCAAGCGGCCAGATCGTCGATGGTGCGAGGCGGCAACAAGCTTGGCGATGGATCGCGGGTGAGCGCCAGGTTTTGCATGAGCAGTTTTGTCAAATCTGAGCTTAATCCCAACAACTCGAACAGCCGCTGGAGTTGGTTGAGGGCCGCTGCGTCAGGTTTGTTGTTGTTGAATAGGTTGGTTAAATTGAACTTTCCTTGCGCATCGGTGATGGCACCCGAGAGCCAGACTTGATCGTTCAAGGGGCTGTCTGCGGTGTACTCAGACAGGTTGGGTTGGCTGGATAAAAATGTGCTGATGCGGCTTTCTTGCAGAGGCACGGCCCAGGGCTCGGAGAGATGGTCGCTGCTGCCGGCGACGCGGGCGTCTTCGCGCAGGATCAGCCTGGCCCAGTCGGTGGCCCCTGTCAATAGCCATTGGGCTTGCTGGCGTTCGCGCTCGGCAGATTCGATCCATATTTGGCCCGACTGACGCCACAAGGCCGTGCTGACCAAGGCGGCGACCAAGGCGGTCAGCATCAGGGCCAGCAAGAGCACGGCACCGCGTGCGGGGGGGTGAGCTCGTCTCATGTCCGATTCACGCTCCAGGTGGGCCGCACCCAGTCTGAGCGCAGTTTGCCTTGCCAGCTGCCCTGGGTCGACAGATCAAGTTCGAGCCGGATGCCGTCTGGCCTGACCGCACCTGCGCCCGTGCTGGACAAGGCGTTGGTCCAGCTGTCGTTGCGAAAGTAATAGACCTGCCAGGATTCCACCGCCAGCCAGTCGCTTTGGGCTCGCCCCGCGCCGTCGTCGCTGGCGGACAAGACAAAGGCATCGAGCGCGCTTTGCCAGGCCCCGTCCAGCTCGCTGCGTTGCACGATAGGGGGCGATTGCCAACGCACCCAACGCCCCTCGCGCACCCCCCAGGCCACCACCTGACGATGGCCCGGGCTGGGGTATGGGCTGTGGCGCACCAGTCGCAAGACCCGGCCATTCCAGTCGAGGCTGATGGCGGGTGGAAGGGCGGTGTCCATCTGGTTCAAATCGGCTTGCCATTGGCTGAGGCTGTTTTGCAGTTTGGCCTGTTGTTCATCACGGGTGCCTTGCTGTTGCTGGCTGCGAACCACGACATCCAGGCCCTGGGTCATGAGGGCGGTCAGCAGCCCCCACAAGGCCAGGGCCACCAGCACTTCGATGAGGGTCAGGCCCCGGGTTCGACGCGATAGAGGGGTGTGCATCAGTATCGCCCCAGGATGGTGGTGACCTTGAGCACCGGGTACTGCTGTGAGTAGACTTGGATATCCACCCGGAAAAAACTGGGGTTAGGCGTGGGTTTGACTTCCGTGCGGACACCAAACATCACACCCGCTTGTTCGCATTCGCGGGTGCTGCTGCCTATGCCGGGCATCTGGCGTGCCAGACGCATTTCGTTGAAGGTGTTTTCGGCGCACAACTGGGCCCGCAGCGTTTCTTCCTGGCGCTGACTGGCGCGCAACCAACCCGAGATGGCTTGACCGGCGGTGAGCAAGGTCAGGGCGAGCACCAGCAAGGCGACCATGACTTCGATCAGGGTGAGGCCCGAGGTGGGTGTGCGGGTGACTTTCTGCTTCATGGCCGGACCCGCCATGGGCCCACACCGCTGGTGGCGACCTGTATCTGCACATCGGGCCGGGAGCGGCTGCCCAGGCGCAGCGATTGTGCCGGCAAAAAGGGTTCCGGCCCCAGCAGCAAAGGGATGTCGGGGCGCAATGGCTGGGTGTCTGCGCTCAGCCAGCGAAGCCGGGGGCGAGCTTCGCCCGGGGCAGAGACCCCCAAGAGCTCGATGCCATCGACCACCCATCGGCCTTGTATAGGGAGGTTTTGTACCCGGGCGAGCGAGCGAGCGTTTTCCAGCCAGCTGGCCAGGCGTTCGCCCTCGCGTTGCAGTTGTGTGGCAGGGCTTTGGCCGACGCCCAAGGCCACCAAGCCCGTGGTCAATGCCACCAGGGCCAAGACGACCAACAGTTCGATGAGGGTAAATCCGCCAAGCCAGCCCGAGCGTTTCAGGCCCCGGTGTGACCCGAGTGTGTGCAAGGGCGCGTCATGACACCTCTGGCGGCCCATGACCTGTGTGGCGTTTATTGCCAGCTGCCTATGTCGGCGTTGCGGCCCTCGCCACCGCTTTGGCCATCGGCACCGAAAGACAGCACATCGATCTCAGACTTCAGGCCCGGATTGAGGTACTGATAAGGGCGGCCCCATGGGTCATTGGGCAGTTTGTCGAGGTAGGGTCGCCAGTTGTTGGGGATCGGGTCAACGGTGGGCTTTTGGACCAAAGCCAGCAGGCCCTGGGCCGGGGTGGGGTAGGCCTGGTTGTCCAAACGGTAGAGCTTGAGCGCCTGCATCAGGCTGTTGACATCGGCACGGGCGGCGGTGACGCGCGCGTCATCGGCACGCCCCAACACATTGGGCACCACCAAGGCGGCCAAAACCCCAAGGATGGCCAGCACCACCATGAGTTCGATCAGGGTAAAGCCGCGCTGAATGCGCCGCAGTGCTTGGCGGGAAATCGGATATAGGTCAAAATGTCGCATTCTTGGATCATAATCGCTTCCAATGGCTATGGCATCTCTTTTTTCCAACCGATGGGTTTGGGCCCAGCGCGGCCTGACCGCATTGGCGGCGGCATTGGCCGCTGCCAGCGTCGTTTTTTGGGTTTTGCAGGTGCTGGCTTTGCCGACCCCGACCCGGGATGTGCGTTGGGTGGATGCCCCGCCCACCCAGCAGACTTCCTCATGGAGTCAGGCGCTGGTTGGACCCAAAGCAGAAAAGCCCGAGGTTCAGCCTGACCCTGACTTGACGTTGGTGGCTGTGATCGCGCAAGGCGGGCGCAGCGGGGCGGCCCTGATTGCCGCCAACGGGGAAAAGGCCCGAGTCCATCAGGTGGGGGAAGAGGTGAGGTCAGGCCGCTTTTTGGTTGAAGTGGGTTTGCGCAGCGCCGGGTTGGGGCCGACCGCCAAAGGCCCGGTCACCGAAGAGCTGAAAATTCTGGTGCCCGCGTCTGGGGTAGCCCAGTTCAGCCAGAAATTTTTTGAACAATGTGTTTTCTTTCTGGGGCACTTGCAAGCCCACCAGAATGCGGCCATAGTCGGCCCCTTGGTTGCGGTAATGAAAGAGGCTGATGTTCCAGCCGGGGCGCATGCTGGAGAGGAATTTCATGAGTGCGCCAGGGCGCTCTGGAAAGACGAAACGCAAGAGTCGTTCATCGTGCGCCAGTTCGCTGGCCCCGCCCACCATGTGACGGATGTGTTCCTTGGCCAATTCGTCATGGGTCAGGTCCAGGGCTTTGAAGCCGTGATGGCTGAAATGCTTCGCGATGCGCGCGCTTTCACCTTTGGCCGTCGTGGTCAGGCCGACGAAGACATGGGCCTGACGGGCGTCGCTCATGCGGTAATTGAATTCGGTGACCTGTCTCGGTGATTTGTTGCCGCCAAAGGCGGGCAGGCTGCCGATCAGCTCGCAAAAGCGGCGGAAGCTGCCGCGCTCTTCAGGGATGGTGACGGCGAACAGGGCCTCGCGCTCTTCGCCCACCTCGGCGCGCTCGGCAATGAAGCGCAAGCGATCGAAGTTGAGGTTGGCCCCGCACAAGATGGCGGCGTAGGTTTGCCCTTTGGTGCGGTGGCGGGCCACATAGGTTTTGATGGCGGCCACCGCCAGTGCGCCCGCAGGCTCGACGATGCCACGGGTGTCGATGAACACATCTTTGATGGCGGCGCAGACTTCGTCGGTGTCAACGGTGATGTATTCGTCGACCAAGTCACGCGCGACACGGAAGGTTTCCTCTCCCACCAGTTTGACCGCTGTGCCATCGGAGAACAAGCCGACGTCTGACAAGCCGACTCGCTTGCCCGCAGCGACCGAGCGCATCATGGCGTCTGAGTCGTTCATTTGTACGCCGATGACTTTGATTTCCGGCCGCACGGCCTTGATGTAATTGGCCACGCCCGAAATGAGGCCGCCACCGCCGATGGCGACAAAAACGGCATCCAGCGGGCCCTGGTGCTGACGCAACAGCTCCATGGCGATGGTGCCCTGGCCGGCGATGACATGCGGGTCGTCAAAGGGGTGGACAAAGGTCATGCCATGTTTTTTTTCCAGCTCTATGGCGTGCTGGTGGGCGTCTGAATAACTGTCGCCATGCAACACCACTTCGCCCCCCAAGGCCCGGACGGCCTCAATTTTGACTGCCGGGGTGGTGACGGGCATGACGATGACCGCGCGTGTGCCCAATTTGGACGCGCCCAGCGCCACGCCCTGGGCGTGATTGCCCGCCGAGGCGCAGATGACCCCGCGTTTCAATTGCGCAGGGGTGAGGTGGACCATTTTGTTGTAGGCCCCGCGCAGCTTGAAACTGAAGACGGGCTGCTGGTCTTCGCGCTTGAGCAGAACCCGGTTATTTAACCGGCGGCTGAGGTTTTGGGCCTGGTCCAGGGCGGATTCTTGAGCGACGTCGTAGACGCGCGCGGTCAGGATGAGCTGAAGGTAATCGGCGGGGGCCAGTTGAGAGGTGCGGCGGGGCATGGGCTTATTTTAATCCTCCGGTTTTGCGTCACTTCAAGGCCAGTTTCAGTGCATGCATGCCTCTTGCAGAAAAGACATCTTGAAAAGACCTATTGATGAGGGCCCGATGGCATAAAAAAACCCCGCCGAAGCGGGGTTGAATGGGTGGCACGCCTGTCAGAAGCGATGGCGCAGACCCAAGTCGATGCCGTTGGCGGTGTTGCTGGCGCCCGTTGTTGAAGCAGC
Organism: Pseudomonadota bacterium; assembly: GCA_041158965.1. GTDB lineage: Bacteria > Pseudomonadota > Gammaproteobacteria > Burkholderiales > Burkholderiaceae_C > Limnohabitans. The sequence goes on from JBEBAJ010000249.1 coordinate 5,665, forward strand.
GGCCGAGGCCAGGCCCATGCTGGCAACAGTGTTCTGGCCTTTGGTGGATAGGCGCGACATGGTGCCATACATGGCGGTGCGTTTGCTGAGGTCGTAAACTGCGCCCAAGGCCATTTGGGTCGATTTGGCGCCGCTTTCGATATTGGCCACTGCCCGTGCGGTGCTGGCCGTGGCCTGACCCCCCGACATGGCCGCCGTGCCATAAGATGCTTTCAGGGTCAGGGCACCCATGTTGTGGGTGGCGCCAAACATCATGCCGGCTGTGTAAGCACCGCCTGCCGTGGCCCCATTGGTCCATACCGCGGCGGGGGCCACAGGGGCCGTCGCTGCATTGGTTCCAGCCGCATAAGCGACGCTGGTGGCGCCGAACGTTTGGGTGCCCAATTGGAAGAGCAGGCGGGTGGAACGAATTTGGTAGGCGGCGGCAAAGTTGGT
>JBEBAJ010000250.1:0-3911 GCA_041158965.1 Pseudomonadota bacterium
GGATCAAAGAACAGCGGGTCTTGCTGCCGGGCGAGAGCAACCTCAACGACCGCTTGAGCGACATGTTATTGGGGGCCACCCTCAACCTCAATCGCCAGTGGCTGTTTGACTCCACCGTGCAGTACAACCCCAAAACCAGCACTTCCGAGCGCTCTGCCGTCGGGGTCCGTTTCAACCCCACCCCATATCGCCTGATCAACGTCTCCTACCGCAACCAGACCCAGTTCCAAAGCGAGCTGGTCGACATCGCCTGGCAATGGCCGCTCAACGACCTTTGGGGCGACCGGGGCAAAGACATGGGGTCTGGCCAAGGCCAGGGCGAGGGCCGGTGGTACTCGGTGGCGCGCATGAATTACAGCTTGCAAGACAAACGCCTGGTCGACACCCTGGTGGGCCTCGAATATGATGCCGGGTGCTGGCTCGGGCGCATGGTCATCCAACAGCAACAATTGGGTGTTTTGGTCAATAACCGCCGAATCATGTTCCAATTGGAGTTTTCTGGCTTTGGCCGGGTCGGTGCCAACCCCTTGCAACAACTTCAGACACAAATTCCCCGCTATCAGATGCTGCGCGACAACCGCCTTGCCGCTCCCAGCCGTTTTGGACTGTACGACTGAACCATGCGATTTCACCTCCCCTCTGCTGCCCGCTTGCTGTTCCTGACCGGCTGCATGGGGTTCAGCCTCTGTGCGTCCGGGCAGGCCCTTCGGGCTGGCGGCCCCGCCGCAAGCGGTGTCGGCCTCAATGTCTCACCCGGCGTGCTCTCCGCGCCCGACCGCTCGGTCAACTTCATCGTTGCCCTGGTCGACAATGAGCCCATCACCAACCATGACGTGCGCCAGGCCATCCAGCGCTTGCGCGCCCAGGCCCAGCAAAACGGTGTGGCCGTCGACCCGCAAAACCTGGCCAATGACGCCCTTGAACTCCTCATCTTCGAGCGCAGCCAGATTCAATGGGCCGAGCAAACCGGTATTCGTGTCAACGACGAAGAGCTGCAGGCCCAGGCCCAGGCCGTGGCCGAGCGCAATCAGCTGTCTCTGGATGTTTTTTACCGCGAGCTCGAGCGCCAGGGGGTGAGTCGTCGGCGTTTCCTGCAAAGCCTGCGCGAGCAGCAGATGTTGCAGCGCCTGCGTGACCGCGATGTCCCGGCCCGCATCAACATCACCGAGCCTGAGATCGACCGCTACCTCAGCGAACAAAAAGCCGCTTTGGCGCAAAACGCCCGCATCGAGTTGGCGCAAATACTGGTCGCCGTCCCCGACGACGCCAGCCCCGAGCAGCTGGCGCAGGCGGAACAAACCGCCCGCCAGTGGCGTCGCGAGATCGAGCAGGGCGCCGACTTCTTTGAGCTTGCCCGCCAGCGCTCACAAGCGATGGACCGCAACCAGGGGGGGCGCATGGGCCTGCGCGAACTCGATCGTTACCCCGAGCTCTTCATCCAGGCCACGCGCGATGTGCCCCTGGGCGGTTTGGCGGGCCCGGTGCGCTCAGGGGCCGGGTTTCACTTGCTCAAGCTGGTCAACCGCCCGTCTACCCAGGCGCTCACCATGGCGCAGACGCGCGCGCGGCACATCCTGCTCAAGCCCGGTGGCAACCTCAGCCAGGGCGCGGCCCGGGCCCGACTGTTCCAATATAAAGCAGACATTGAGCGTGGCCAGTCCGACTTCGCGCGGCTTGCCCGCGAGCAATCCCAAGATGGCAGCGCCCCCGAGGGCGGCGATCTGGGCTGGGCCTCACCCGGCCAATTTGTTCCTGAATTCGAACAGGTCATGAACGACCTCGAGCCCGGACAAATTTCAGACCCTGTGGTCACGCGCTTTGGCGTCCACCTCATCCAGGTGCAAGAGCGCCGGGAAGTGCCCCTCACGGCCCGGCAGGAACGCGAGTATGCACGCAACGCCCTGCGCGACGCCAAGTACGGCGAAACCCTTGAGGTTTGGGCCAAAGAGGTGCGTGGCAAAGCCTTCGTCGAATACCGCGAGCCACCGCAGTGAAACACGTGGCGCGCAAGCGCTTTGGACAGCACTTCCTCACCGATGCGGGCGTGATCGAGGCCATCGTCAGGCTCATTGCGCCCCAGGCGGGCCAAGCCATGGTCGAGATCGGCCCCGGCTTGGCGGCCCTGACCCAACCCCTGGTGGAGCGCCTGGGGCAATTGACCGTCATCGAACTCGACCGCGATCTGGCCCAGCGACTGCGCCAGCACCCCCAATTGCGGGTGGTCGAGTCTGATGTGCTCAAGGTGGATTTTTCGGCGCTGGCGCCGTCCCTGCTGCCAGGGGCCGGCACGGCCAAGTGGCGCGTGGTGGGCAATCTGCCCTACAACATCTCCACCCCCATCCTGTTCCATCTGCTCGACCACGCCAGCGTCATCGAAGACCAGCACTTCATGCTGCAAAAAGAAGTGGTCGAACGCATGGTGGCCAGCCCTTGCACCGCCCAATATGGCCGCCTCAGCGTCATGCTGCAATGGCGCTACGACATGGACATGCTTTTGCACATCGGCCCCGACGCCTTTGACCCACCCCCCAGGGTCGACAGCGCCATCGTGCGCATGGTGCCCAAAGCCCGGCCCTTGCCGCTGGAGTTGGCCGTGCTCTCAGAGCTGGTGCAAGTCGCCTTCAGCCAAAGGCGCAAGCTGCTGCGCCACACCCTCGGGGTGTGGTTGCAACAAAAGGGGGTTCAGCAAGCGTTTGATGTGCAACGGCGGGCCGAAGAAGTGCCCGCCGAAGACTATTGGCGGCTGGCTCAGGCCGCAGTCAGCCAATAACCCGCATTGAACGGGCTGCTCATGCGCAGCGCCATGGGCGAAATATCGACCAACTTGTCGGTCGGCATTTTTTCCACTTCGCTCACTTCTATGCCCAGCGTCTCCGGGGACAGGGCGCGGTCGCCCTCGGCCACGGGGGCACGTGCCACCGAAAACGAGTAAAAGCAGCGGAAGGGCACCTTGCGGTCCGACCAATAATCGGCAATCTCACGGAACACATCGAGCAGCTGCTCGCGCGCTTCCTTGTCAAATTTGGCGTGTGCCGGCAAATGCTCCAGCACCAGAATAAAGCCCGGCTGCGGGCCCGATTTGTGCAGGGGGTCGGTCATCCCGTCGTAGAGCGAGTCAAAGTTCTTGCTCGACTGGGCGGCCAGCATGAATTCCTGGGTGATCGTGTCCAGCACATCTTGCTTGCTCAGGGCCTGCGCCAAGTTGGCATACAAAAAGTGATGCCCCAGATGCTGGGCGGCCTGCTGCAAGTCAGCGACCCGGTGTGCGCGAATCGACTGAACGATATTGGTTTTCACATGACGAAGCGGCGTGTCCATCTTCGTGGCTTCCTTGTTTTGAGGTAAAACGCTGCGAAAGAAACGAGGGCTCATCCAGCCGGGTTAAAAATGTTGCAAAGCAGCATTTTTTGGCCCATCGGGTTTACCCGAAAAATCAACAGGCCCTAGTGTGGCTGAAAAGGCAACAAAATGCAAGTCAGGGGGGTATTGTCCATGCCTGGATGTAAACCAATGAATTCACTCGGATGTTGGCTTGACCGGGGCGCCGAATTTAACCTAGCGCCCCGGGGTCCCTTGATCAAACCAACAAATAAAGTGAGCGCCAACTATGACAGATTTTTAACGGCTGTTGTTGGCATCGACCACCGTCAGTGCGGTCATGTTCACAATGCGGCGCACCGTCGTGCTGGCGGTCAAAATATGCACAGGCTTGGCTGCCCCCAATAAAACCGGGCCTATCGCAATGTTGCCGCCAGCCGCTGTTTTCAGCAGGTTGTAGGAAATATTGGCCGCGTCCAGATTGGGCATCACCAACAGATTGGCCGACCCGCTCAAGGTGCTGCTGGGCAAAATGGCGTGTCGGGCCGTGGCATCCAGCGCCGCATCGCCGTGCATCTCACCGTCTATCTCCA
>JBEBAJ010000251.1:0-4171 GCA_041158965.1 Pseudomonadota bacterium
CATCATGATGGCGACGGCGGGCGGTTGACCCATGTTCCAGGACACATGCAGGCCTGTGGCGGCAAACAAACCCAAGCCCAGGGCATCGGGTATTTGCAGTCGTTTCTCACCCCCATGCAGATTCAGGCGGTGGAAAAAAGTGGCGCATCCCAAACACAGTATGAACACACCCAGCAAAACAGACTGGTGTTCGACCCAGAAAAATGGCCTGCGATCCAGCAATACATCGCGCAAGGTACCGCCACCGAAGGCCGCCAAAAAACCGCAAACCACGATCCCGACCACATCCATTTTTTTTCGGATGGCCCCCAAAATGCCCGAGACGGCAAATGCGGCGGTGCCGATCAACTCCAACCCTGTCAGGGTGTGCATGCCTATGGTTTGAATATTGCTCAAAAAAAACTCCTACTGCGGGTCATTGTAATGACCGAAGGAAGGACCGGCCTATGCATGCCTTTGCATGAGCACAGGCATGTATGTCCAGGCTTTAGAGCCCCCTGCCCCAGAAATTAACGTGGCAAAGATTCGACCTCGCGTTGCCAGCGGTCGATCAGGCGCTTGCGCTCTGAGGCCTTGCCATAGAACTCGAAGTCATAGCGTATCAGGCGCACGCCGTCGCTGGATGGAATGCGGGGGTCGGCCCGGAATGTCTTGTTGGCCGGGGTTTGCAGGCTGTCGGCTTTGCCCCCCAAAGACTGGCCCACCGGGCCCATCAGAAAATCATAATAGCGGCGGGCTGCATCGGGGTTGCGTGCGCCTTTGACGATGGCAATGCCTCCGATCTCGTAACTGGTGCCCTCGCAAGGGGCGGCAGACTGAACAGGAAACTTCTTTTGCCGCCAAGGCTCAAAGCCAAACAAAAAACTCACCCCTATGGCGACTTCGCCCTTGGCCACGTTGGGGGCCTGGGCGGTGCCGCTGCGGGTGTATTGCGACACATTGCGATGCAGTTTCTTGAGGTAATCAAAGGCCGCGTCTTCGCCCATGAGCTGCACCAGGCCCGCCAGTATGGTGTAAGCCGTGCCACTGGAGGCAGGATGCGAAATCTCGATTTCGCCGCGATATGCGGGGTTGAGCAGATCGGCCCAGCATTTGGGCGCTGCCAGGCCCTTGCGGCGCAGCACTTCGGTATTCCAGCCAAAACCAATCACACTGGTATAAAAGCCGCCGACCCGGTTGCCGCTCATTGCCAGTTGGCGCACGCTCCAACTGTGCAGGTCTTGAAGGTAAGCGGGCCGATAGGGTTCGAGCAAACCCAACTCAGCGGCCTGCAAAAACGGGTCGCCGGTGCCGCCCCACCACAGATCGGTCTTGGGATTGACCGATTCGGCGCGAAGTTGCGCCAGGGCCTCGCCCGTGGCCTTGCGGGTTTGCAGCACACGCAGGCCAGTTTGTTTTTGAAACTCTGCCGCAGCCAAATCGCACCAGCTCTGGTCGGTGCTGCAGATGGCGGTCACGCTTTGGTTTTGTGCCAGCACCGACATGGTGCCCAGGGCCAAAACAAAAGCACCAACGGTATGGGCGATCAGCTTCATGTGGATTCCTATGTGCTTGTTTCAGCAAAAACCACCACCCCATGGGCATCGAGCACCAGGCCCAGTGATTGCCCTTGAGGCCAAGGCTGGCTTGACGAGGGGCATAGTGTCACCACTTGCCCCAAGGCAGTCTTCAGGGTCAATTCTTGTACAGCGCCCATGAAAGCGCAATGAAGCACTGTCGCTGCCAAACCCTGACCGGCGGGCACCAGACGCCAGGCCTCAGGCCGAATCGCCAGCCGCACCCACCCCGCAGGGTGCTCGGGTGCTTCACGCCAAATCCAGTCACCCAGTTGCATGCCCTGTCCTGCGCCCAGCGCCTGCACCTGCAGCAAAAGGGTTTCGCCCATGAAAGCGGCCACAAAAGGGTCGACGGGTTGCTGGTACAGCTGCTGTGGGCTGCCTTGTTGGGCCATGCGTCCATGGTTCATGACACAAATGCGATCGCTGACCGCCATCGCCTCAGCCTGATCATGGGTCACATAGACCACGGTCAGGCCCAGGCTTTGCTGGAGACGCCGAATTTCCAAGCGCATCTCGCGTCGCAATTTGGCATCAAGGTTAGACAAAGGCTCGTCAAACAACAGTATCTCGGGCTCCATGACCAAAGACCGGGCCAGGGCCACGCGCTGCTGCTGACCACCCGACAGCTCACTGGGCCAGCGAGCCTCGAAGCCCTCTAAGCCCACCACTCTGAGCATCTCCAGCGCCCGCTCGGTGGCGCGCGGGGCCGCCTGCACGGCCAGGCCATAGGCCACGTTGTCCAACACATTCATGTGCGGGAACAGGGCGTAACTTTGAAACATCATGCCCACTGGCCGCTCGGCTGCGCCTTGGCGGGTCACGTCCTGACCCGCCATCAGGATGCGCCCCTCGGACGGCCACTCCAGCCCGGCGATCAGGCGCAAGGTGGTGGTCTTGCCGCAACCCGAAGGCCCGAGCAAAGTGACCAGTTCGCCCCGCGCGATGGTCAAGTTGAGCCCATCGACCACCCATGGGCCGCTGGCCGCATAACGTTTGCGCACCGATTGAAATTCAAGCTGCCACATGCCCCACCTCTCCTTGGGTGCGACGACCGAGACGCCGCTCACCGATGCCCCATTGCATCAAGGCGGCGGCCAGCAACATGACGGCCATCAATACCGTGCAATATGCCAGCGCAACGCCGTAGTCGCCATTGCCCACCCGGCCCATGATGTAGGTGGTCGCCAGATCGTATTCGGCCGTGACCAGAAATATCACCGCCGACACCGTGGTGATGGCGCGAACCAGGCTGTAGAGCATGGCCGCCAGCAGCGCCGGCCTCAATAGCGGAACGAGCACCCTGATCCAAGTTTGCGGGGTGCTGGCCCGCAGCATTGTGGAGGCTTCTTCCAGCGATCGGTCGATTTGCGCCAGGGAAGCCGTGCCGGCACGCAAACCCACAGGCAGATTGCGAAAGATAAAGCTCAGGACAATGATCATGGCAGTACCGGTGAGTTCTAATGGCGGCACATTGAAGGCCACCACATAGCTCACGCCCAATACTGTGCCTGGCACGGCAAAGGCCATCAGGGCAAAAAACTCGAGGGCACGGCGCCCCCAAAAGACATGGCGGTGCAAGACCCAGGCCATGAGCAGACCCAAGAATGCGGCCAAAGGGGCCGACAAGATGGCCAACTTCAATGTCGTTAGGAGCGACTGCCAGGCCGTCCCCACCCAGGCCAACCCATGCTCGGTCCAGGCCAGTCCAAAAGCGGTCGACATGTGCTGCCAGGTCAGGCTGTAATCTCGCCCCCAGGTTTTGACGAAACCACCGGCGACAGCCATGATGTAAATCAGCACAGTGACCAGCAAAAGCGGCATCACCAGCGCCCACAGCACGCCCCGCGCCCGGGCTGGCAAGGGGTGGCTAAGCCCGGCATCGCCTTTGCCGCTGACGGTGGTGTAAGAGCCCGAGCCCACCCAGCTTTGCTGCAACAAAAACACCGCCAGTGCAAAGAGCGTCAGCAGCCAGGCCAAGCCTGCGGCCCGGCCCGGGTCAAACTGGGCACCCACGATGGCAAAAAATATTTCGGTCGACAAGACTGGAAACGACCCGCCCACCACCAACGGATTACCGAAGTCGGCCACGCTTTCGATAAAGCCAATGAGAAAAGCATTGGCCAGGCCTGTGCGCATCAGGGGCCAGGTGACGGTGTAAAAAACCTGCGCAGGCTTGGCCTTCAGGGTTCGCGCTGCCTCTTCAAGGCTGGGTGAGATGCCTTGAACCACCCCACGCAACATCAAAAATGCCACTGGCGTGAAAGCGAAGACCTGGGCCATCCAGAGACCAAAAGCCCCATAAAACCAACGGCTGGGTGGCCAACCGAAAGGGCCTGATTGGCCAGACCGGCACGGCCAAACAACAAGATCAACCCGAGGCCGATCACAAAGGGCGGTGTGACCATGGGCAATAAAGCCAGCAAACGCAAGCCGCCGTGCATCCAGCCCCCGGGTCGCAAACCACCGCGCTCGGCCAGCAAAGCCAAGGCCAACCCCAATGCCGTGGTGCTCAGGCCCACGGCCACCCCCATCGCCAAGGTGTTCCAGGCCGCGCCACAATGCACAGAACCGTTCAGGCAGCCTAAGCCCCAGTGCCGTTCGTCGAGCAAGCG
>JBEBAJ010000252.1:0-3880 GCA_041158965.1 Pseudomonadota bacterium
GCCTACTCACTGAACGCCGCTGCCCGGCAGTTGCTGGAGCGCCTGGGGGCCTGGCCCGATGCGGCCCATGTGGGGCCGGTGAAACGCATGGTCGTTTGGGGCGATGCGGGCGGTGAAATCAGCTTCGAGGCCACAGCGGGGCCAGCCTTGAGCTGGATTGTGGAGGTGCGTGCCCTGGAGGCTTTGCTGCGTGAGCAGGCCCATGCCCTGCCCCAACTGAGCTGGCTGACTGAGCCTGTGGAGGCCGAGCTGACGGCCATTTGCGAGGGCCGCGCGAGCCAGACGCGCCGCCACTGGGGGGTGCCGTTTGAGCGCCAGCCCTACCCTCAACATGCTTTGGCCTTTCGGGTGCGCCATGGCGCGGCGCATCAGGGCTGTGCCCGGCAGTGGTTCAGTGGCACAGGCGATCAGGCGGCCATATTGGCCCTATTGCCCATGGCTGACCCGCACCAGAGTTCGGTGGTCTGGTCGCTGCCCGCGAATTGGGCCCTGGCGCATCAGCAAAGCAACGCCGCTGATTTGGAAGCCGCATTGGGACAGGCCACAGGCCATGCCCTGGGGGAGATGCATTTGAGCAGCGAGCGGGCCCTTTGGCCTTTGCAGAGTGCGCAAGCCCGGCATTGGTGCGGGGAGTGGGCCGGGGGGCAGCGTTTTGTGCTGGTGGGTGATGCCGCGCACAACATCCACCCTTTGGCCGGTCTGGGGCTGAACCTGGGCATGGATGACGTGAAGGCCCTGGTCGAGGTGCTGGCGCAACGCCGACCGATCGGGCGGCAAAGCGGTGTCGGGGCCTGGGCTTTGCTGCGCCAGTATGAGCGACGGCGAAAATTGGGGGCCAGCCCCGTGAATGCGGTCTGCGATGGCTTACAGTTGCTGTTTGCCCACCCCTCTGAGCTGGCTCGCTGGGCACGCAACACAGGCCTGAGCGGTGTGGACCGCCTGGGATTTTTGAAACAATGGGTGATGGCACGCGCCACACACCTGGAGTCTGGGGCATGAAATACGCATACCGCGGCCTGCGCTGCATACTGACCACTTTGCTGGTGCTCAACACCGTTGGGGCCATGGCCCAAAGCATAGAGGCTGGCATCAAGAAAACACTGAGCGAGCGCTTGCCCAGCTTGCCCACCATTGTGGAAGTGCGGCGCACCCCGATGGCGGGGTTGTTTGAAGTGCGCACAGAGAACAATGAGATTTACTACACCGACAGCGAGGCCAACCACCTGATACAGGGGGAACTGATCGATGTCAGACAAAAGCGCAATCTGACAGAAGAGCGGCTGGACAAGTTGATGGCCCTGGACTTCTCTCAGCTGCCGACCAAAGATGCTTTCAGCATCGTTCAGGGCAATGGCCAGCGCAAATTGGCGGTTTTTGTGGACCCCAATTGCGGGTTTTGCAAGCGCTTTGAGCGTGATTTGCAAAAGGTCGACAATGTGACGATCCACATCTTTTTGTACCCGGTGCTGGGGCCGGACTCGGTCGAGAAATCAAAAAACATCTGGTGCGCCAAAGACCGCGCCAAAGTCTGGCATGACTGGATGTTGCGTGGCGTGGCACCCGCCAGTGCCAGCTGTGACAGCGCGGCGATCGATCGCAATGTTGAGCTGGGCCGCAAAAACCGCATCACGGGCACCCCCACCTCGTTTTCGGCCAAAGGCCATCGCATACAGGGTGCCGTGCCATTGTCTCAACTGGAAAAACAACTCTGACCATCATGCCCTTGCCCATTGAATCGCCCCAAGGCCGCTGGGTCCACCGGCTTGGATACGCCGGACTGATCCCATTTGTATTGGGCGCACTGCTGATGTTTTTGGTCGCGCCGGATGTGCAACCGCTGGTGGCGATTGCCCTGACGGCGTACGGCGCGGTGATTGCCTCTTTTTTGGGGGGCATCCACTGGGGTTTGGGCCTGAGCGAGAACAGCCCGCTGCGCACTTTCCACCTGATCTGGGGGGTGACGCCGTCTTTGTTCGCCTGGGTCGCCGTGATCATGCCGGCCTACGCCGGTTTGCCGGTGCTGGGTTTGCTGCTCTTGACCTGCTATCTGGTGGACCGCCAAACCTGGCCGGCGGCCGGTTTGCGCCATTGGATGACCTTGCGCTTTCGATTGACGCTGGTGTCGGTGTTGTCGTGCCTGCTGGGCGCCGCCGCCACCTGAAGGGGTTTGCATGAACGCCGCCGTGAGCTATGTGGTGGGGTCGGCCAACCCGCACACCCACCTGTTGGATGTATCGATGACCATTGCCCGGGCCGAGGGGCTGCAACAGGTGTCGCTGCCGGTGTGGATACCGGGCAGTTATATGGTGCGAGAGTTTTCGCGCCACCTGCAACATTTGAGCGCACGCCAAGGCAAGCGTGCCGTTGGCATCAAGCAGCTGAACAAAAACACCTGGGAAATCGATGCGCGGCCCGGATTGCCCCTGGAACTGCGCTACCAAGTCTATGCCTTTGACCCCTCGGTGCGGGCGGCCTATTTGGACTCGCAACGCGGGTTCTTTAACGGCACCAGCGTGTGCCTGCAAGCCCATGGCCTGCAAGATCAAGCGCATGAGATCACGGTGCAACGGCCCAAGGCTTGCAGCGAATGGCAAGCGGCCACGGCACTGCAGCCGTTGCAGATCGATGCCAGGGGCTGGGGCCGTTACAGGGCCAGCGATTACGAAGCGCTGATCGACGCTCCTTTTGAGTGGGGGCCATTCTGGTCGGGCCAGTTTGTGGCGGGCGGGGTGACGCACCGCTGGGTGGTCAGTGGCGCACCGGCGTCATTTGATGGAGAGCGGCTGCTGGCCGACAGCCAGCGCATCTGTGCCGCCGCCATACGCATGTGGCACGGGCGGGGCAAGCCGCCGCACCGCCACTATGTGTTCATGCTGAATGTGGTGGAAGACGGCTATGGTGGCCTGGAACACAGACACAGCACAGCCCTGATTTGCTCGCGCCGCGATCTGCCACGGCTGGGTGAAAAGGCGGCCAGTGAGGAATACACCACGTTGTTGGGGCTGATCAGCCACGAGTATTTTCACACCTGGAACGTGAAGCGTTTGCGCCCGGCCGAGTTCACCCGCTATGACTTGCAACAGGAAAATTACACCGAACTGTTGTGGTTCTTTGAGGGCTTCACCAGCTACTTTGACGACCTGCTGCTGGTGCGCAGCGGCCTGCTGGACGCGGCGGGCTATTTGAAGCGCCTGGCCAAAACCATCGCTTTGGTGGCCCAGACCCCGGGGCGCAAGGTGCAAAGCGTGGCGCAATCGAGTTTTGACGCCTGGGTCAAGTACTACCGACAGGATGAGAACACCCCCAATGCGACCGTGAGCTACTACACCAAGGGCTCGCTGGTGGCCTTGTGCCTGGATCTGGCGCTGCGGGCCGAAGGCGGCACCCTGGAGGCCGTGATGCGCGGGCTGTGGAAGCGCTGCGCCGCCGGGCCGATGTGCGAGGCGGACCTGCTGGCCGAGTTGCAGGCGCAAACCGGTCGCTCCTGGGATGAAGAAATCAGGGCCTGGGTGCACACGACCGCCGACCTGCCGCTGGCCCGTCTGCTGCGCGGCCAAGGGGTGGTGATCGATACCGAACGCGCCCCGCTGGCGCAACGGCTGGGCTTGCGCGCCAGCGAGAGTGCGGCCGGGGTGCTGGTCAAGGCGGTGCTGCGCGATGGCGCGGCCGAGCAAGCCGGCATGGCCGCCGGGGATGAGTGGTTGGCGGTGGAAGTGGGGCGTGGCACGAAGGCACACACATGGCGCCTGAAAAAACTCGACGACCTGCCCTTGTGGCTGGGCCCCGCCACGCGATGCCGCGCCCTGGTCAGCCGAAATCAGCGCTTGCAGTGGCTGAACCTGAACGTGCCCCAACTGGCCGCCCATTGGACCCTGAAACC
>JBEBAJ010000253.1:0-3878 GCA_041158965.1 Pseudomonadota bacterium
TCACTCATGCTCATGAAATTTTCTCCTGCCTGATTACCAGCTGGCTTTGGTCACGCCGGGGATGTTGCCTTCAAAGGCCATCTCACGGATCTTGGCGCGACCCAGTCCAAATTGACGGAATGTGCCACGCGGACGGCCAGTCACCTCGCAGCGGTTGCGCTGGCGGGTGGGGTTGGCGTTGCGGGGCAACTTTTGCAGGGCCGCACGGGCAGCCATGCGCTCTTCTTCGCTGCGCTTGGCATCGTCGGCGATGCCCTTGAGCTCAGCGTACTTCTTGGCGTACTTGGCCACCAGTTTTTCGCGCTTGAGCTCGCGTTGAATCAATGCTACTTTAGCCACATGCCACCTCAGTTCTTGAACGGGAAACGGAAACCGGCGAGCAGTGCCTTGCACTCATCGTCCGACTTGGCCGTCGTGGTGATGCTGATGTTCAGGCCGCGCAGTGCGTCGACCTTGTCATATTCGATCTCGGGGAAAATGATTTGCTCTTTCACGCCGATGTTGTAGTTGCCACGGCCATCAAACGCGCGGCCTGAAATGCCACGGAAGTCACGCACACGCGGCAGCGCCACGGTCACGAAGCGATCCAGGAATTCATACATGCGCACACCGCGCAGGGTCACCATGCAGCCAATCGCCTGGCCTTCACGGATCTTGAAACCGGCAATGGCTTTCTTGGCCTTGGTCACCACCGGCTTTTGGCCGGCAATCTTGGTCAGGTCGCCCACAGCGTGGTCCATCACCTTCTTATCGGCCACCGCCTCGCTCACACCCATGTTCAGGGTGATCTTGGTGATGCGCGGCACCTCCATGGGTGACTTGTAACCGAACTTCTGGGTCAGTTCGGGAACGACTTTTTCGCGATAGTGTTGTTGCAGTCGTGCCATGATCATGCCGCCTTGATTTCTTCGCCGTTGGACTTGAACACCCGCACCTTGGTGCCGTCGGCCTGGACTTTCACGCCCACGCGATCGGCTTTGCCGGTGGCTGCGTTGTAAATGGCCACGTTCGACTGGTGTATCGGCATCGACTTCTCCACAATGCCGCCCGTCGTGCCCGCCATCGGGTTGGGCTTGGTGTGCTTCTTCACCAAATTGATGCCTTCGACGATCACATGCGTATCGTCCTTGCGCAGCGCAACCACGCCACGCTTACCCTTGTCGCGCCCGGTCAGGACAACGACGGTATCGCCTTTGCGAATCTTGTTCATGAGGGCCTCTGCTTAGAGAACTTCGGGCGCCAACGACACGATCTTCATGAACTTCTCAGTCCGCAATTCACGCGTGACCGGTCCAAAGATGCGGGTACCGATGGGTTCGAGCTTGTTGTTGAGAAGAACGGCGGCATTGCCGTCGAACTTGATCAGCGAGCCATCGCCACGGCGGATGCCCTTGGCGGTGCGCACCACAACCGCGCTATAGACCTCGCCTTTTTTGACGCGTCCGCGCGGTGCAGCCTCTTTAATGCTGACCTTGATGATGTCGCCCACGCTGGCGTAGCGACGCTTGGAGCCACCGAGCACCTTGATGCACAAAACCGATTTCGCACCGGTGTTGTCGGCGACATCGAGCCGAGATTCTGTCTGGATCATTTTGTTTAATTCCCAACTTGTACCAAGGCGCTCATTTCATACAAACCGCATGAACAGCAAGCCCCGGTCAGTCTTGGTCCCGTCATCAAAGGCCAGCCCTGCGGCGCGGCCCCCAATGCTTGGGGTTGAGTTTGACCCCCCTAAAGGGGACAGGCACAGGTGTTTTTCAACACCTGCTCTCCACTTCTTTTCAAAGCGGAAGCCCTCGATTATGACACAGATTTACCCCGCCTGCAAGCCTCAGGCCCCAAAAAAGACAAAAACCGCCACCCACCACCCCGGCAGCCCCGCCTTTTCAGCCAAACTCCCGGCCCAGCTCCTGCGCCCTATGCCCCGCTTTTAAAAGCGCTTCTTCGAAGTGTGTGCCAACTTTAGTGGCCTCCATGTGGGTCAGGGCCGCATAAGTCGTGCCCCCTTTGGAGGTCACCCGTTCACGCAACACCGCAGGCGCCTCGCTGCTGGCACGGGCCAATTCAGCCGCCCCGGCCATCGTGCCCACCGCCAATTGTTTGGCTTGCACCTCGCTGAGACCCATGGCCACACCGGCGCGCACCATCGACTCGATGAAATAAAACACATACGCCGGGCCCGAGCCCGACAAAGCCGTCACGGCATCCAGCAAAGGCTCTTGCGCCACCCACAAAACCTCTCCCGTCGCGGCCAGCACGTGCGCCACCCAAGCCCGGTCATCCTCGCCCACCGTCGGGCGGGCATACAGCCCCGTCTGGCCCAAACCCACCAAGGCCGGGGTATTGGGCATGGCCCGCACCACCCGCTCGCTGCCCAGCCACTGCGCCATGCTATCGGTGGTAATGCCCGCCGCCACACTCAGGTGCAGCGCCTGCCCCACATGCGGGGCCGCTGGCCGCGCCGCCTCGGCAAACACTTGCGGCTTGACCGCCCACACCACCATATCGGCGTCCGCCAACGCCGGCCCTGCCTGCGCATGCACCGCCAAGCCCAAAGCGGCCAAACGCTCACGCGCCGGCTCAAACGGGTCCACCACCTGCAACTGCGTGGCCGCCACGCCCTGGCGCAGCAAACCGCCAATGATGGCGCTGGCCATATTGCCCCCGCCCATGAATGCAATGCGTTTGTTCATGCCCGTTAGCGTAGCGCAAAACCCAGGGCAATACCGCCAAACAGCGTCGCCCCCAGCCAGTGGTTCAAGCGAAACGCCCGAAAACAGCCCTCGCGGCTGCGATCCCGAATCAAGAAGAAATGCCACACCGCCTGCCCCGCCGCCAGCGCCAGCGCCAACGGCCATGGCCAGCCCAAACCCAGCGGCGTGATCAGCGCCGCCCAAACCAGCAAATGCACGGCATAGCAAAGCATCACCACCGCCACATCCCAACGTCCCAGCGTGATCGCCGAGGTCTTCATGCCAATGCGCAAATCGTCATCGCGATCCACCATGGCGTACTCGGTGTCATACGCCAGCACCCAAAATAAATTGCCCAACAGTAACGCCCAGGCCAGCGGCGGCACACTCGCCCACGCCGCCTGCCACGGCTGGCCCATCCCGTACACCGCCGCAAAAGCCATCGGAATGCCAAAACTGAACGCCACCCCCAACACCGCCTGCGGCATCGACACATGGCGCTTGGCATAGGGGTAGATCAGCGTCACCGCCAACGCCGCAAACGACCACACCACCGTCGGCTCATTGAGGGTCAGCACCAGCGCAAACGCCATCAGCGCCAGCACGGCCCCAAACCCCAGGGCCTGGCGCACACTCAACACCCCCCGCGTCACAGGGCGCATCGCCGTGCGCTTCACATGCCGGTCAAAATCGCGGTCTGCGACATCATTGATCGTGCACCCCGCACTGCGCATCAGCACCGTCCCGGCCACAATCACCGCCCACAAATGCCAGCCCGGCCAGCCCTCAGCGGCCACCCACAGCGCCGACAACGAAGGCCACAACAACAGCAACCAACCCGCCGGGCGGTCCCAGCGCACCAGGTCCAAATAAGGCATCGGGCTCATGAAAGCCGCACCACCCCCGGCAAGGCACAGGCATACACCGCGTTGCGCAAAGCCGCAATCGCCTCATAGCGGGTAAAACTGCGCCGCCACGCCAACACCACCCGGCGCACCGGCGGGCTGTCTTCCCCATCGACGATGGGCAAATAACGCACATATTTTTCATCGGCACGCGCCCGGCCTCGACGTGGCCGGCCCGCCGCCAGCGCCTCGGCAGGCACCGACAAGCGCGGCACCAAAGTCACCCCCATGCCAGCGGCCACCATGTGCTTGATGGTCTCCAGCGACGAGCCCTCAAAAC
>JBEBAJ010000254.1:0-3870 GCA_041158965.1 Pseudomonadota bacterium
TGTGGTGATGACCCAGCCCCCCGCGGCCCAGGCCTTGCGCGCCCACTTGGCCGAGGCGGGTTTGAACGATATTGAAGTTCACACTGGCCTGGCAGCGCTGGATGAAGTGGCCAGTGCCCCTGAGGTGGATGCTGTCATGGCAGCCATCGTCGGGGCTGTGGGACTGTCGCCCTGTCTGGCCGCTGCACAAAGTGGAAAGAGGCTGATGCTGGCCAATAAAGAGGCCCTCGTGGTCGGGGGCGAATTCTTTTTGAGTGCTGTGCGCAAAGGCGGGGCCGAACTATTGCCCATCGACAGCGAGCATTCGGCGGTTTTTCAGTCTTTGCCGCCCGATCGTGCCAGCTGGCCCGAGCGGGTCGAAAAAATCATTCTGACCGCATCCGGTGGGCCTTTTCGCACCCTGGACCCCGACGCCTTGGCCAAAGTCACCCCCGAGCAGGCTTGTGCCCACCCCAACTGGGTCATGGGGCGAAAGATTTCGGTCGACTCGGCGACCATGATGAACAAAGCCCTGGAAGTGATCGAGGCGCACTATCTGTTTGGTCTGCCGGTCGACCAAATAGAGGTGGTGATCCACCCCCAAAGCGTCATCCACTCCATGGTTCAGTACCGCGACGGGTCGGTGGTGGCGCAATTGGGCACCCCGGACATGAAAGTGCCCATCGCTTATGGACTGAGTTGGCCGCACCGGATCGAATCTGGCGCTGCCCGGCTCGATTTTCGGCGCATGGCCGATTTCAGCTTTGAATCTTTTGACTCACCCATGCACCAGCGCCGATATCCGGGCTTGAAGCTGGCCTGGGAAGCCCTGCGTGCCACCTCCGGGTCCACGGCGGTGCTCAATGCCGCCAATGAGGTCGGGGTCGAGTCTTTCTTGCAGGGGGAAATCCGGTTTGACCACATCCATCAGGTCAACCGGTTTACCCTCGATCAGATGACCGTGGTGCCCCCCAATAGCCTGGAAGAGTTATTGGCCCTGGACGCCCGTGCGCGCGAGGTGGCGAGGCAGGGGGTTCAGCGCTCCAAATCCTGGCTGGTCGGCACCTGATGTGTTATCTTCTCTATATCCATGAAATCTTTTTTGCTGTTGCTTTTCTCCCGCTGTTTTCGGTGTTTCGCCATATTGGGTTTGTCCATCCAATTGGTCTGGGCGGCTGACCCGTTCAGTATCCGCGACATACGCGTTGAAGGCTTGCAGAGGGTGGAGCCGGGAACGGTATTTGCCACCATGCCTTTCCGGGTGGGCGATCAGTACTCCGACGAGCGGGGTGTGGATGCCATCCGTTCTCTTTTCAGCTTGGGCCTCTTCAACAACGTCCGCATTGAAACCCAGGGCGATGTGGTGGTCGTGGTGGTCGAGGAGCGACCCATCATCGCGACACTGGACTTGGTGGGTACCAAAGAATTTGACAATGAAGTCTTGCGCAAGGCATTGCGTGACATCGGTTTGACCGAAGGCCGCCCCTTTGACAAAGCCCTGACCGATAAAGCGGAACAAGAACTCAAGCGCCAATACATCAACCGCAGCCTTTATGCGGCAGAGGTGATCACCACCATCACCCCGCTGGAGCGCAACCGGGTGAACCTGAGCTTCAACGTGATTGAAGGCGATGTCGCCAAAATCAAGGAAATCCGCTTCATCGGGGCCAGTCAGATCTCTGAATCTGCGTTGCGCGATCAGATGGACCTGAACTCGGGCAACTGGATGAGCTGGTACACCAAATCAGACCGCTATTCCCGCAGCAAGTTCAACGCCGATTTGGAAACCATCAGGTCGTACTATCTGGCCCGGGGCTTCCTGGAGTTCCGCATCGACTCGACCCAGGTTTCGATCTCACCCGACCGGCTGAGCATGAATCTGACCGTCAATATTCATGAAGGCAACCGCTACGTCGTCTCGGGGGTGCGCCTGGAAGGCTATTACCTGGGGCGTGACGAAGAGTTCAAGTCACTGATCCGGATTCAGGTGGGCAAGCCTTACAACATCAATCAGGTGACCGAAACCACCAAGGCCTTCACCGACTATTTCGGCAACTTCGGCCACGCGTTTGCCCGGGTGGAGTCGATTCCTGAGATTGATCGCAGCACCAATCAGGTTTTTTTGGTGCTGCGCGCCGACCCCTCACGCCGGGCTTATGTGCGCCGCATCAATATTTCGGGCAACAGCCGCACCCGCGATGAAATCATCAGGCGCGAGGTTCGACAGCTGGAGTCGGCATGGTACGACGGCGACAAGATCCGCCTGTCCAAAGACCGGATCGAGCGACTGGGCTACCTGAAAGAGGTCAATATAGAAACCGCCGAGGTGCCCGGGGCACCCGATCAGGTCGATTTGCAGGTCAATGTGGTGGAGAAACCCACCGGGGCTCTGCAGCTGGGGGCAGGCTATTCCTCGTTTGAAAAGCTGTTTCTGACCTTTTCGATTTCTCAAGACAATATATTGGGCACCGGGAACTTCCTGGGGCTGCAGGTCAGCACCAGTAAATTCAATAAATTTTTCAGCATCAGCACCACCGACCCCTACTACACCGATGACGGGATCAGCCGGACTTTTGAGTATTCCCACCGTTCCAGCAAACCCTACATCGAACAGTTGGGCAATTACCGACTGATCACCGACAATTTCGGCATGCGCTTTGGCATACCGATGAGCGAAATTGACCGCTTTATTGTCGGGGTGGCGGTAGAGCGCACTCAAGTGGAGCTGGGCACCAATACCCCCAATGCTTACCTCACTTATTGTTTGAAGATTGGATGCCCGGCTGTGGCTTACCCTGTCTCGGCCGGTTGGGTGCGCGATTCGCGCGACAGTGTGATTGCACCGACACGGGGCGTGTTGGCGCGCGCCTACTCTGAAATGGCCGCCACAGGCGATGTACAGTATCTGCGTTATGGCGCCGCATACCAGCAATTCATCCCTCTGGGCAAGCTCTACGCACTGGCTTTGAATGCCGATGTGGGCATAGGGCAGAGCATGGGCAGCCATGCTTACCCCGTCTTCAAGAACTACTATGTGGGCGGTTTGGGCTCGGTGCGGGGCTTTGCACAGGGGTCGCTGGGTCCGCGCGATGTCACCGGTTTTGTGACCGGCGGACCGAAAAAGCTGGTGCTCAACGGCGAGTTTTTTGCCCCATTCCCGGGGGTAGGCAACGACAGGTCTTTGCGGCTTTACGGATTTGTGGATGCGGGCAACGTGTTTGGGCAGGATGAACCCATCCGGATGAATGAGTTGCGCTCATCGTACGGCGCAGGGTTGAGCTGGGTGTCGCCGATGGGCCCATTGCGTCTGGCCATCGCCAACCCGGTGAACAAGCAATCTGGCGATAGAATCAACAGACTTCAATTCCAAATCGGTAACGTATTTTGATGAACGCATACACCCGTCCTATTTTCGCCGTGCTGCTCGCTTGCGGGCTGTCCGGTTTGGCTTGCGCTCAGGAGTTCAGGGTCGGGTTCGTCAACACCGACCGGATTTTCAGGGAAGCCAATACCGCCAAACAGGCACAGGCCAAACTGGAGCAAGAGTTTGCCCGCCGGGAAAAAGAGTTGGTCGATATGGGCAATGCCCTCAAGACCGCATCTGACAAACTCGAGCGCGACTCGCCCACCTTGTCTGAGGCGCAGCGCACCCAACGCCAGCGCACCCTGGCTGAGCAAGATCGTGATTTCCAGCGCAAGCGCCGGGAGTTTCAGGAAGACCTCAATGCCCGCAAAAATGAAGAGTTGCAGCAGGTGCTGGAGCGTGCCAACAAAGTGGTGCGCCAAGTGGCCGAGGCAGAAAAGTACGACCTCATTTTGCAAGAGGCCGTCTACATCAACCCGAAGCATGACATCACCGAAAAAGTGATTCGGGCCATCAACACCAGCAAA
>JBEBAJ010000255.1:0-3870 GCA_041158965.1 Pseudomonadota bacterium
TGTCCTTCGCCCCTTTGCAGTCGCTCTTTGGCATCGTCACCCCCAGCGGCCTGCACTTCGAGCGCCACCACCAGGGCTGGTGGGACATCGACCCGTCCAAACACCGCTTCATGATCAACGGTTTGGTGAAAACCCCCACGGTGTTCACCATGGACGAACTCATGCGCCTGCCATCTGTGTCGCGCTTTCATTTCATCGAGTGCGGCGCCAACACAGCGGTTGAATGGGGCAATGTTGCCGTGCCCACGGTGCAATACACCCACGGCATGATCTCTTGCAGCGAGTTCACCGGCGTGCCCCTCATCACCTTGCTGGAGATGTGCGGTGTTGATCTCAAAAAAGGCCGCTTCGTGCTGGCCGAAGGGGCCGATGGCTCATCGATGACCCGCACCATCCCCATGAGCCTGATCACCTCGGGCGAGGTGCTGGTGGCCTATGGCCAAAACGGCGAAATGTTGCGCCCCGAAAACGGCTACCCGCTGCGGCTGGTGGTGCCTGGTGTGCAAGGGGTGAGTTGGGTCAAGTATTTGCGCCGAGTCGAAGTGGGCGACATGCCATATGCGGCCAAAGACGAGGCCATCCATTACATCGACCTCATGCCCGACGGCACGCATCGCCAGTACACCAACATCCAGGAAGTCAAAAGCGTGGTCACCACGCCCTCAGGCGGACAAGTGTTGTTGGACAAAGGCTTTTATAACGTCACCGGTTTGGCCTGGTCAGGGCGCGGCAAAATCAGGCGGGTCGATGTCTCGGTCGATGGTGGCCGAAATTGGCGCACCGCCCGACTAGAGACCCCGGTCATGTCCAAATCGCTCACCCGCTTCAACATCGACTGGGTGTGGGACGGCAAACCGGCCATCTTGCAAAGCCGCGCCATCGACGAAACGGGCCATGTGCAACCCACTTACCAGCAACTCAGGGGGGTGCGAGGCACCCGCTCCATCTATCACAACAACGCCATTCAGTCTTGGTTGGTGCAAGAAAACGGCGAGGTGAAAAATGTCCAGATCTCTTGAGCGCCGCTCTCGCCTCACAGGCTGGACCTGTGTGGCCGCCATGCTGTGGGTCACGGGCCTTGGGGTCCAAACCGCATCGGCCCAATCGGCCCAATCGCCTCCATCGGGCGTAGGGGCGCTGCGCGCAGGCGTCACCCCCAAGGCCAGCTTGTCCTCCTACCCCGGGCTGGGTCGAGCAGCCACCGCCAAAGAAATCGAGGCCTGGGACATCGATGTGCGCCCCGACTTCAAGGGATTGCCCAAAGGCTCAGGCAGCGTGGCCCAGGGGCAGGATTTGTGGGAAGCCAAATGCGCCAGTTGTCACGGCATTTTTGGTGAGTCCAACGAAGTCTTCAGCCCCATCATCGGCGGCACCACCAAAAAAGACATCGAGGTCGGGCGGGTCGCCAACCTCACCCGCGCCGATTACCCGGGTCGCACCACCCTCATGAAGGTCGCCACCCTCTCGACCTTGTGGGACTACATCCACCGGGCCATGCCTTGGAACAACCCCAAGACGCTCAGCGCCAACGAGGTTTATGCGGTCACCGCCTTTTTACTCAGCCTGGCCGAAGTGGTGCCCGAAGACTTCGTGCTGAGTGACCAAAACATCGCCGAGGTGCAAAAGCGCATGCCCAACAGAAATGGCATGCAAACCCGCCACGCCATGTGGCCGGGTTCAGAGTTCAAGGGCATGCCGCGACCCGACACGCAAAATGTGCCGTGCATGAGCCAGTGCGCGACCGAGCCCAAACTGTCTTCCTTCCTGCCCGAACATGCGCGCAACAACCACGGCAATTTGCGCGAGCAAAACCGCCTGGTCGGTCCGCAGCGCGGTGCCGAAACCAGCGCGCCCGAGGCACAGGCCAGCCCAAAGACAGCCAGCGCCAACACCCCGGCGACCAGCACCCCGCCAAGCACATCCGTCACAACCGTCGTGCCCCTCTCCAAAATCGCTTTGGCACTGACCCAAAAGCACAGTTGCAACGGCTGTCACGCGCTCGATAAGAAATTGGTGGGCCCGTCCTTTACAGACATTGCCAAAAAGCATGCGGGCAAGGAAGAATACCTCGCCACCAAGATCAAAGCGGGTGGACAAGGGGTGTGGGGGCCCATCCCCATGCCGACCCAAAATTTGCCCCCCTCAGACGCCCAAGTCATCGCCAATTGGCTGGCTGCTGGTGCCGGCAAATAAAACCATGCCATCCGAAAACCAGTAAGATTCAATCAACCGAGATTTTCCAAGGAGAAAGCAAATGCAAACCCGTCGTCAACACCTGCAGCAATCGGCCCTCGTGGCCGGCTTGCTGGCGGGCACCGGCTTGTTCCCGCAATTCGCCCATGCCGCCTTCAACAAGGCCGCATTCGATGCCAAAAATATCGCTGATGCACTCAAGGCATATGGTGCCGGTGCCCCCACCGAGAGCAAAGACGTCACCATCACCGGCCCCGACATCGCTGAAAACGGTGCTGTCGTGCCCCTGGGCGCATCGACCACCTTGTCCAACGTCAAGCATTTGCTCATCATGGTCGAGAAGAACCCCTCGGCTTTGGTGGCCATGTTCAACGTCACCGACAGCATCGACGCCGCCATCTCCACCCGCGCCAAGATGGGTCAGTCTTCCGATGTCTACGCTGTGGCCATCACCAACGACGGCAAAGCCTTGTTCGCCAAGAAAGAAGTCAAGGTCACCCTGGGTGGATGCGGCGGCTGAGCGCCCCCTTCTGCTTTCATACCCCACACACAGATTCGATCAGGAGCAAATCATGGCAGATCCGATGCGCATTCGCGCCCAAGCCGCCGGCGACAAAGCCACCGTCCGCGTTCTCATGAGCCACGAAATGGAGTCCGGCCAACGCCGTGACTCGGCAGGCAAACTCATCCCCGCATGGCACATCGCCGAAGTCACCGCCGAGCACAACGGCAAGGTCGTCATGACCGCCGAGTGGGGTCCGGCTGTGGCCAAAAACCCTTTCCTGCAATTTGTCGTCAAAGGCGCCAAGGCGGGCGACAAAATCGCCATCAGCTGGAAAGACAACAAAGGCGATACCCGCCGCGACGAAGCGACCGTTAGCTGAGCACTCCCCATGGCCAGCCCTCCATGAAGTGTGGAGGCTGGTCATCGCGTATCCCGGCATGAACACAACGAGGTGACACATGAAATTCAAACCAGTGATGGGCGCCATCGCTCTGGCGTTGGGGCTGCTGGGAGCTAGCGCCTGGGCGCAAAAAACCGCCAGCCAGGGCATCGACGAATACCGGGCCATGCTGGCCGACGGCAACCCGGCTGAATTGTTTGAGGCCAAAGGCGAAGATTTGTGGAAGCAAAAGCGCGGCCCCAAAAACGCGACACTTGAGCAATGCGATCTGGGCAAAGGGCCCGGCGTGGTGAAAGGTGCATTTGTCGAGTTGCCGCGCTACTTCGCCGACACCGGTCGGGTGCAAGACCTCGAGTCACGTCTGGTCACCTGCATGTCGGTGCTGCAAGGCTTCAATGAAGCCGAACTGATCAAAACCCCCTTCGGTCGTGGCGAGATGGCCAATGTCACGGCCTTGGCCACCTGGATCTCAGCCGAGTCCAAGGGCATGCGTTTCAACTTGCCCTACAAGCACGACAAAGAAAAAGTCTTTTACGAAGTGGGCAAACGGCTTTTTTACCAGCGCGGTGGCACCCATGATTTCTCCTGCGCCTCATGTCACGGCGAGGAAGGCAAGCGCATACGCTTGCAAGATTTGCCCAACCTGACCAAGAACCCCGGCGATGGCGTCGGCTTTGCCGCCTGGCCGGCCTACCGCGTCTCCAACGGGCAGATGTGGAGCATGCAGTTGCGCCTGAACGATTGCTACCGTCAGCAGCGCTTTCCCTACCCC
>JBEBAJ010000256.1:0-3861 GCA_041158965.1 Pseudomonadota bacterium
GCCCGGGTGAGAGATTGCACCATGTGATGGTGCGTGTTGATCAGGCCCGGCACCACCAGATGTTTGGAAGCATCGATGATTTCATCGGCTTGTTCGCGCAAGGCCGTGAGGTCTGTGCCTGCCGGACACACGGCCTCAATCCAACCGTCGCGGATAAATACCGAGGCATCGGCCAACTCGGTTCCGGCATCGTCTTGGGTTGCCACGCAACGGGCGCGTTCGATCAGCAATGTGCTCATGAGGGCTCGGTTAGACTGTTTGACCATGAATATTAACCCGACCCAATTGCCCCCCGCATGGCCGCCCGGGATGGGGCCTATGGATGCCCTGCGCCAGCTGTATGACACGGCAGTCCAGCGGGCCATGCCGGCCCATGCTTTGGCCACTCACATGCCCGCTCCGCCCCGGGGCCGCACAGTGGTGATCGGGGCGGGCAAGGCCGGCGCATCGATGGCGCACGCTTTTTCTGACCTTTGGCCTGACCATGCCCCATTGACGGGGCTGGTTGTCACGCGCTATCACCACACCCCTGGACGCGACCCGCAAAGACCTTGCCGGATCGAGATCGTCGAAGCGGCTCATCCCGTCCCGGATGCGGCGGGCATGGCCGCTGCCGGGCGCATGCTCGAATTGGTGCGTGGCCTGGGTCCCGAAGATCTGGTCGTTTGCCTGATCTCGGGCGGTGGTTCCTCTTTGTTGACTTTGCCAGCACCTGGTTTGACCTTGGCCGATAAACAGGCCATCAATCGGCAATTGCTTGAATCCGGGGCCAACATCACAGAGATGAATACGGTGCGCAAGCATCTCTCGCGCATCAAGGGCGGGCGACTGGCCCAGGCCTGTGGACACACCCCTTTGGTGACTCTGGCCATCAGTGATGTGCCGGGTGACGACCCCTCGGTGATCGCCAGTGGCCCCACTGTCGCCGATGCCAGCACTTGCGGTGACGCCCTGGCTTTGCTTGAGCGCTATCGCATCCAGGTGCCGGCCGCTGTGCTCGATGCCCTGCGCAGTGGTGCCCTGGAGACCCCCAAACCCGGGGGGGACGAATGGCAGCGGCGCACTTTGCACATGATGGCCACGCCCATTGAGTCTTTGCAGGCCGCCGCCAATCTGGCCAGCCGATGGGGCTTGGCTGCCCATGTGTTGTCTGATGAAATCGAGGGCGAATCGAGCGAAGTGGGTCGAGTGCATGCGGCGCTGGCACGGGCGGTGGCGCGTGGGCAAGGGCCTTTTCAGGCCCCTTGTGTGTTGCTCAGTGGCGGTGAGACCACCGTCACGGTCCGCCCTTTGCCTGAAGGCTGGTCGCGCGGTCAGGGCGGTCGGGCTGGCGAGTTTTGTCTGGGTTTGGCTTTGGGCCTGCAAGGGCAAGACGGGGTCTGGGGTTTGGCTGCTGATACAGACGGCATCGACGGCATGGGCACCAACGCTGGTGCCCGGGTCGGGCCCGATACCTTGGCGCGCGCCCGTGGCCTGGGCTTGAAAGCACCCGATAGCCTGCTGCGCAACGACGCGCACGGCTTTTTCGCCGCTTTGGGCGATTTGGTGGTGACTGGACCCACGTACACCAACGTCAATGACTTCCGCGCGATTTTGGTTTTACCGGCATCCAAGCACCCGGTTTCTTGACTTAGAACAAATTCAGGCGCCCCGTTTTTTGGCAAAGTCAGGGCCTATGACCTTGACCGATTTGCTTGATCGCATCGCAACGCAGGCATTGCCAGTTGGGGCGCGGGTGCTCACTCGTGACCAAAGTAGCTTGAACACGGTGTATCTGGTTTCGGGCCAGGTCAGCCTGGGGCTGTGGCAGGCGGGTCGCTGGGCACACCGCCAAGGCAGCATGGCGGCCCCAGACTGGATCGATCTCTCCGGGGCTTTGCTTGATGGCGAAGTCGGCTTTGACGCAGTCTCCGATACACCGGTTGAAATCAAAACCGTGCCATTGTCTTCGTTTCGGATCTGGCTGACCGATCAGCCCCCAGGGGTGCAAAGCATGCTTCGCAGTCTGGCGCGACAGCAAAGAGAATGGGCCCAGACCACCTTGAGCCGTTTGGCCATGGACGCCCATGCCCGCTGCGCCCAATGGTTGCTGCACCAGGCCGAGCACACCGGAGCGACTGGCCTGGTGCAGCTGACCCAGCGCAAACGTCAGATAGCCGAGCAATTGGGCATGGCCCCGGAGACCTTGTCACGCATCTTGCGAGACTGGCGCGAGCAAGGCTTGATCCATGGTCGAGGGCGAACCCTGAATCTGGTTGACCCGGTGCGTTTGCGTTCTTTGGCATTGCCCACCTGAATCGGCACGACTGCGGTTGCGGGGGTAAACTGCAGGCAAAACGGAGTTCGACATGACGCCTGCGCTACGCGAATTGCTGACCGGCATGCCCAAGGCTGAGCTGCACATCCACATCGAAGGCTCGCTGGAGCCCGAATTGATTTTTGAGCTGGCCCGGCGCAATGGCCTGAGACTGCCCTATGCGCATGTTGACGATTTGCGGGCGGCCTATGCTTTCTCCGACTTGCAAAGTTTTCTCGACATTTACTACGCCGGTGCCAGCGTCTTACAAAAGGAGGCCGATTTTTACGACATGGCCATGGCCTACTTCCGACGCGCCGCCGCAGATCACGTGGTGCATGCCGAGGTTTTTTTCGACCCGCAGACCCATACCGCCCGTGGCGTACCCATGGCCGCCGTCATCGAGGGCTTGCATCGCGCCTGCACTGAGGCCCGCACCACTCTGAATGTGCATGCCGAATTGATCTTGTGTTTTTTGCGACATCTGTCCGAGGACGATGCCATGGCCACACTGGAGGCGGCGCTCGCGCATCGGCATTTGTTCATCGGGGTGGGGCTAGACTCCAGCGAACGTGGACATCCCCCGGAAAAATTTGCCCGCGTGTTTGCCCGCTGTCGCGACTTGGGTCTGCGGGTGGTGGCCCATGCAGGCGAGGAGGGGCCGCCAGCCTATATTCATGCCGCCTTGGACGTGTTGGGGGCCGAGCGCATAGACCACGGGGTGCGTGCCGAGCAAGACCCTGCCCTGATGCAGCGTCTGATGCGCGACCGCACCCCATTGACGGTTTGCCCCTTGTCCAACATCAAGCTGTGTGTGTTTGACCACTTGCGCCAGCACAATCTGCGCCGTTTGCTGGATGCCGGTTTATGCGTCACGATCAACTCCGACGACCCGGCCTATTTCGGCGGCTATATCAATGACAACTTTGTGCAGACCTTCGAGGCGCTAGAACTCGGCAAAGAGCACGCCGTCACACTGGCGCGTCACAGCTTTGAGGCCAGCTTCGTCGACCCGGCCTTGCGGGACCACTGGCTGGGTCAATTGAGTGATTTTGTCAGCGACTGGTCGTCCCGGCATGGCTGAGTGGTTGGTGGCCGGTGCGGGCATTGGTGGGCTGGCCACGGCCCTGGCCCTGCAAGGCTTGGGCCTACAAACTCAAGTCTGGGAGCAGTCAGCGTCTTTTGGCGAGGCGGGGGCGGGCATTCAGTTGGGTCCAAACGTCATTCGCATTTTGCGGCACTGGGGTTTGGGCGATGCGCTCCATCAGCAGGCGGTGCAGCCCTTGGCGCTGTTGTCATGCGATGCCCTCAGCGGTCAGGAATTGGGGCGTCTGGACTTGCAGGCGGCGGCTATCCGTTACGGGGCACCTTATCTCACCATCCACCGTGCCGATTTGCAAGCCTTGTTGTTGGCGGCGCTCGATACATCGAAGGTCAGCACAACGCTGGGTCAGGCGCTGTCTGACGTGAGCCTGGGTGCCGATGGCTCGCTCGTGGTGACCAACACCCGGGGCGAAAGACGCCAACCCGATGCCTTGATCGGCGCCGATGGCCTCTGGAGTCAG
>JBEBAJ010000257.1:0-3855 GCA_041158965.1 Pseudomonadota bacterium
AAGAGCTATGGCGTGGGGCCAGATGGCGTGGGCTTTTACATCATGTTTGGGCCGCTCTCTTACATCGTCGGCAACTTTCTGACCAGCCATCTGGTTCACCGACTGGGCGAGCGGCGGGTGATGATGTGGGGACAGGGCATCACTTTCGCGTCGGTGGTGTTCATGGTGGGCTTGTCGGTGCTGGGCTGGAAGGCGCCCTTGGCATTTGCCTTGCCACTATTGTTGTTGGGCTTGGGGCATGGCTTGCTGGTGCCGCCTGCACTCACCGGCTCGATCGGGCTCATGCCCGCATTGGCTGGGTCGGCCGCGGGGGCTATTGGTCTCATGCAGCAATGGGTGGGGGCCGTGGGGGGGTACAGCGTGGGCTGGGTCAGCCATGATGACGCGACCAACCTGGGTCTCTTGATGGCGGTATTTGCCACCACGTCCTTGGTGGCGCAGCGTCGGTTGAACCGCCTCGTCAAAAGACGGGCTTGAGTCGCCGCCGTTTCATTGCCCGACTCACGTGGGGCCTTTGTTGCGCGGACTTCTGCAGGGGGTTGTGGTGGCCCTGTTGGTGAGGCATGCGGGTAAGCCATAGCGCCGGGCTGCGCTGAACCTCGCTAGGCTTGGGCCTGGAGCCATCGTGGTGGTGGCAGGACGATGCCCATGACCGCTGACACCTCTGATCGTTTCTCCGCACAAGATGTTTCTGCACACGTTGTCGCAGCACAACCCCTGCAACGCCGTCGCGTGCTCGCCGCGTTGGCCGTGGGCGCGGCTTCCTCACCCCTGGCCTGGGCGCAAAGCAGCTCTGCCGCCAGTACCTGGCCCAACGCACGGCCCATTCGCATCGTGGTGGCCTTCCCCCCCGGAGGTCTGACGGATGCCTACGCTCGCCTGTATGCTGAACAACTCAGCGCACAACTCGGCATCACAGCCGTCGTGGACAACAAACCCGGCGCTGGTGCCATTCTGGGCATTGACCATGTGGCCAAGTCGGCGCCTGATGGCTATACGTTGCTCATGACCACCTCGGGCACCGTCTGGCAAAACCGCGTGCTGTACGCCAAGCTGCCTTACAACCTGGAGCGTGACCTCACCCCGGTGGTCAATTTTCCATCGGGTCCCTTGGTGGTGGGAGTGCCGGAGAAACTGCCGGTGCGCACCATGCAAGAGTTCATCGCCTACGCGCGCAAACAACCGGTGTCGATGGGCACCTATGCGCCAGGCTCCTACCCGCACATGGTGGCCGATCAGTTGAACCGACAAAGCGGCACGCAAATTCAATCGGTGCACTACAAGGGCGAAGCCCCCATGTGGCTCGACCTGGCCGGCGGGCAAACGCAAATTGCGATCGGCAGCTACCAAGCGTTTGCCGCGGTGCAAGCGCGCGGTGTGCGGCCCCTGGGCGTGACCGGTAGCTACCGCTCACCCCGCTTGCCCGAGGTGCCGACCCTGATTGAGCAGGGCGTTGACCCACGGCTCGTGGGCCTGGAAGGGGGTCTGCCCCTCATGGCACCGGCCGGCACCCCCGAGCCCATCCTGCAAGCCTTGTCCAAAGTGGCGGTGGAGGGGGCCAACACCCCGCGTGCGGCTCAACTGCGCGAGACATTTGCCATTCCCAACAAGCCGGTCAACCTGGACGAGACCCGGTCCGAGTGGGCGCGCGTGGTGCCCATCTGGGTCAAGCTGGCGGTCGACCTGGGCATCAAGCTGGATTGAACGGCACCCCATTGCGGCGCGCTAACTCCACAAACAAGCCCGCGTGGTCGAGGTCGGCCATGCCGTGCTCAATGCCGCAGGCATACAACTGTTCAAGCAGCGCCGTGATGGGGGCTTGAAACCCGGTCTCGGCGGCGGTGGCCAGTGCGTTGCGCATGTCCTTCACCTGCACCGTCATGCGCGCACGCGGCGCAAAGTCGTGCTCCACCATGCGCTGCCCATGCACCTGCAGCACCCGGCTGTCGGCAAAGCCGCCGGTGATGGCCTCGCGCACCTTGGCCATGCTGGCCCCGCCGCGCTCACACAACAACAACGCCTCGGACACCGCACCAATGGTGATGCCCACAATCATCTGGTTGGCCAGCTTGGCGAGCTGACCCGAGCCGTGAGGACCTACGTGCGTGGCCCGGCCCATGACCGTCAGGATGGGCAACACGTGTTCAAAGTCGGCTTCGTTGCCGCCCGCCATCATCACCAACGACCCGGCTTCGGCGCCTACCGTGCCCCCTGAGACGGGCACATCCAGATGGCGCAGGCCCCGCGCCTCCAGACGCTTGGCATGGTCGCGGGCTTCTGCGGGTTTGATCGACGCCATGTCGACCAGCAAGGCTCCCGGGCGCATCGACTTGACGACCCCGCCTTCAAAGAGCACATGCTCGGTGACGGGGCCGTTCTCCAGCATACTGATAACCATGTCGGCTTGCGCGGCGGCCTCAGACGCTTGCGTGTGAATCTGCGCGCCCATCGGACGCAAGCGCTCGGCCTTGTCCGGGCTGCGGTTCCAGGCATGCACCGTGTAACCTGCCTCACACAGACGACGCGCCATGGGAAACCCCATCAGGCCGATACCGAGGAAGGCGATAGCAGGGGTGGTCATGCGAAGGTCTCCAGACGTTGACAGGGGGAAATCATACTGAGGCCGCTGTCTATGCACACGGGTTGGGTGGGCTTAGCGCTGTGAAAAGCTGGCTATAATCTATGACTTCCTTCTGACGAAGGAAATGGCCTCAGGAGATATAGCTCAGTTGGTGAGAGCGCGGGATTCATAACCCCGAGGTCGGTGGTTCAAATCCACCTATCTCCACCACATACCTAAGGGACTGAATTTCTCAGTCCCTTTTTCTTTGCCCCGCAGGGCCAGTATTGGCGCGGTTTTCGCGTTTTGCCTCAACCTCTTTGCCTAATGAAATCCGTAGATTTCGTGTTCTTGGGATACCTCTATTTGCGTGCTGCCGAAAAAGCGCTCGCGGCAATCCGGACCATGCTCGGGTGTAGTGTTCCGAGCTTTGGATTTTGTCCGTGCGGCGCATGGGGTGGAACCGAGAAGTATGCGTCGTTGAACGGAAGTTCTAAAACGTGTCTCAGGTCGAATTTTGTGTCGTAGCTTAGGCCTGCACTTTTATAGGCGGCAGGATGCTCGCTCTTTGCGACTCTGAACTCCCCACGGTATAGGCGATCCGTCTTTTGGCTGGTCCCATAGGCCACACTCACGAAGATCATGCCTTCGTCGTCCTCTTTAGTTGAAACGATGAGGCCTGGGCGTGGTTTCGGTTTTGGGTGAATGTTGTCGGGGAAGTGGCACCAGACGATTTCACCAGCCGCGGGTTCCGGCCACCAGCGCATCAGGCGTTTTCCACTTCAAACAGACTGCTGCGGAGGGTGCCGCCTTTGGCTTTGGGCGCAGATTTTTTAACCTGGCTGAGTTGGGCTTTGGTCAAGGCTCCCTCATCCGCTTCGTATTGCGGCAGAAACTTGGTAGCCAGCTCATGCAGGGCCAAGTGGATCACCTGCGTTTCGTCAACGCCCAGCACATCCGCTAGTCGTTTGGCTGTTGTGCGTGTCACGCCAGTTGCACTGTCTTGCGGGCGATAACGAAAGGCGATTTGGGCTGTAGCAGCTTTCATCCCCAGGCTCCTCGTGATTGGATATCTTAAAGATATCATGTGGGCTGGAAGCTGTCAACAGAACGTGGGAAGGCTTGGCGCTCGATGGGTCAAGAAACTGAAGTCATGGGCTAAGTCGGCCGGTAAACCCTTCGCAGCTCATCGGTGCTCAAGCTCCATCACGGCGAAAATAGAGCAAGATCAGTCACTTCCCGTAGCAAACACCCCCATGCCCACCCCCCATATCCTCATCGTCGGCGGCGCCGGT
>JBEBAJ010000258.1:0-3826 GCA_041158965.1 Pseudomonadota bacterium
CGACAAGGTCGTCAAGGCCGTGCATGAATGCGGCACCCCCATTTACATGCAACTCTTTCATGGCGGCGCCGTGAATCAAGGCAATCATTGGGTACAAGGTTCTATTGCCCCCTCTGCGATTGCACCCAAGGGGGCGCAGATCAGTCGCTATCGAGGCAATGGCGGCCCATTTCAGACACCGAGAGAGATCACCCCCATTGAAATCGAGGCTGTCATCGACAGCTTTGCCCTGGCCGCACAAAGGGCCATCGCGGCTGGTTTTGATGGCGTCGAAATACACGGGGCCAATGGTTATCTGCCTGATCAATTTCTGACCACTTACACCAACCAACGCAGGGACGATTACAACGGTGGCGTGCGCCAACGCCTGAAATTTCATCTGAAGTTGTTGAAAGCCGTTCGTTCTGCCATACCCGGCAGCCTGTTGGGGGTGCGCCTGTCGCAAACCAAGGTCAATGACCTGGAGTACCAATGGCCCGGGCAACTGGAGGACGCCAAAGTCATTTTTTCAGAGATCGGTCAAACTGGGGTGGACTTTATTCACGTCGCTGCACATCAGGGCGTGAGCCCGGTTTTTGGCAGCTCCAAAAGTTTGTCGGGCTTGGCCAAACAATTCAGCGGGTTGCCGGTGATCACCAACGGCAAACTACACGACCCCGTCTTGGCTGATCAAGCTTTGGCAGATGAAGAAGGTGACTTGGTATCGATCGGCAAAGGCGCATTGTCTGACCCACACTGGGCACTGAAAGTGCATCAGGGGCTTCATCCCATTGAATTTGATATGGGCATGATCAGCCCTTATGCCACGCTGCAAAATCGTGCCCAATGGAAGGCGGCTTGATTCTGGGGTATGGTGCCGGAGAGAGGAATCGAACCCCCGACCTTCTCATTACGAATGAGCTGCTCTACCGACTGAGCTACTCCGGCCAAAAAATAAATTATAGCCGCAGGTGCCACGCACCGATGGCCTGGCCAGGCGCGTCGCCGGGGGTGATCACCCTTTGGCGGCCTGGTGGTATTGGGTGACGCGCTCGACCTCGTGCTTCGAGCCCAGAATCACGCTGACACGCTCGTGCAACTGGCCCGGCTCGATGTCCAGAATCCTTCGTTGGCCATTGGTCGCCGCACCGCCTGCCTGCTCAATCAGCCAACTCATGGGGTTGGCCTCGTACATCAGGCGCAACTTGCCCGGTTTGTTGGGCTCACGCTTGTCCCAGGGGTACAAAAATATCCCGCCGCGCGTCAATATGCGGTGCACGTCGGCCACCATCGAGGCGATCCATCGCATATTGAAGTCTTTGCCGCGCACGCCTTCCTTGCCTTGCAGGCACTCATCGATGTAGCGCTTGACCGGGGCATCCCAGTGGCGCATATTGCTCATATTGATGGCGAATTCCTTGGTGTCGGCCGGAATTTGAACATTGTCATGCGTCAACACAAACGAGCCTTGTTCGCGATCCAGGGTGAACATGGCGACGCCGTCGCCCACGGTCAGCACCAGGGTGGTTTGCGGGCCATAGATGCAATAACCGGCCGCCACCTGTTGATGGCCGGGCTGTAAAAAATCTTTCTCGCTCACCCCTTCGCCATGGTCAGGTTTTTTGAGCACACTGAAAATGGTCCCGATGCTGACATT
This sequence comes from Pseudomonadota bacterium, assembly GCA_041158965.1. Lineage (GTDB taxonomy): Bacteria > Pseudomonadota > Gammaproteobacteria > Burkholderiales > Burkholderiaceae_C > Limnohabitans. The sequence continues at coordinate 1,637 of JBEBAJ010000258.1, forward strand.
CACATCGATGTTGCTAGACCCGTCTAGCGGGTCAAACAGCAACAGGTATTCGCCCTGTGGGTAGCGATTGGGCACCAGGTGGATGGTGTCCATTTCTTCCGAGGCCATGGCCGCCAGATGGCCGCCCCATTCATTGGCCTCGATCAAGACCTCGTTGGCGATGATGTCGAGTTTCTTTTGCACCTCGCCTTGTACGTTCTCGCTCTCGGCAGAGCCCAGCACGCCCCCCAAAGCGCCTTTGTTGACCGCATGGCTGATGCTTTTGCAGGCCCGGGCCACCACTTCCAGCAGCAAGCGCAGTTCAGGTGGAATTTTGCCTTTGGCCCTTTGCTGCTCGACCAGAAAACGGGACAGTGAGACGCTCATGGGTTTTACTCCGCTAGGGCGCGCGAGACCACCTCGCGCACATCAGAACTGAGGTCGGCTTTGGCCGCCACGCGGGCGATGGCCTCGCGGGCTGCGCCCCGGTAGGGTTCGGCCAATTTGCGCCAGCGGTCCAGCGCGCGGGCCAGCCGTGCGGCGACCTGTGGGTTGAAGGCATCGATCTCAATGACTTTTTCTGCCCAAAGCACATAGCCCGAGGCATCGGGTCGATGGAAACCGGCCGGGTTGCCATTGCAATAACTGAAGATCAGACTGCGGGCCCGGTTGGGGTTTTTGATCTCGAAGTCAGGGTGGCGCAGCAATTGGCGCACACGGGGCAAGACATCGCCGCCACGGTCACAGGCACCCGCTTGCAGCGCAAACCACTTGTCGATGACCAGGGCTTCGTCACGGTGCATGGCATGGAAATGGGCCAATGCGTTCTCGGCCAATGGGCTGCCCGACTGCACCAGGGCTGTCAGGGCATTGAAGCGGTCGGTCATATTGCCCGCGTCTTTAAAGGCTTGCAAAGTCTTGCCCTGCCACACCGCATCGCCCTCCAGCACGGCATTGAGGCACAACAAAGACAAGGCCAAGCCGGCCAGTGCGCGCCGACCGCTTTGTTCGGCATTGGGCACATAAGCCCCGCAGACACGGTGTGAGGCATAGGCCCATGACCAGTCGTCTTTCAGGCTGCGGGCGAGGTCGGCACGCAAGGCTTCGCGCACCCCATGCACCAGCTGCGGATCCACCGATTCGAGTTGCTCGCCGATATAAGTCTCGCTGGGCAGGGTCAGCACCAGCTCTTTGAACGCCGGGTCCAGATCGGGGTGGCGCAAAACGTCGCGCAGCGCCTGCGTCAACTCTTCGCTCAGTGTGGGGGTCTGCTGGCCCTGCAAGGCCCTGACGGCCACTTCCAGGCACAGACGCTGTCCAGCCTCCCAGCGGTTGAAGGGGTCGCTGTCGTGCGCCAGCAAAGTCAGCAGTTCGGCCCTTGTGTAGGGGTAGTGCAAAGTCACCGGCGCGCTAAAGCCGCGCAACAGCGAGGGCACTGGAGGCTCGTCGATTCCTTCAAAAGTAAAGCTCTGCTCGGCCTCGCTCAAAACCAACAACTGACTGGCACTCAAGGCCTGGCCCGAGGTCGACAGCAAACCCAACTGGATCGGGATGAGGAAGGGCAGTTTGTCGCTTTGACCTGGGGTGGGCGCACAAAACTGGCGCACGGTCAGGGTGTAGCGTCGGTTGGCGGCATCGTGCTGGCTGGTCACTTTCAGGGCAGGGGTACCGGCCTGGCTGTACCAGCGTTTGAAGGTGTCGAGGTGTTCGCTCAGCGGCGAGCCGGGGTTGGCATCGGCCATGGCCTGGGCAAAATCATCACAGGTCACGGCCTGGCCATCGTGGCGCTCGAAATACAGCTTCATGCCCCGGGCAAAACCGTCGCGTCCCACCAGGGTCTGCATCATGCGCACCACTTCGGCGCCTTTTTCGTAGACCGTGACGGTATAGAAGTTGTTGATCTCCAAGTAGCTGTCGGGCCGCACAGGGTGGGCCATGGGGCCCGCGTCCTCGGCAAACTGCACATTGCGCAGCAACCGCACGTCTTCAATCCGCTTGACGGCGCGTGCCGAGTCACTGCCCGCCAGGTCCTGGCTGAACTCCTGGTCGCGGAACACGGTCAATCCTTCCTTGAGCGAGAGCTGGAACCAGTCGCGGCAGGTCACGCGGTTTCCCGTCCAATTGTGGAAATACTCGTGCGCCACCACGCTCTCGACGTTGGCAAAGTCCACATCGGTGGCAGTGGCCGGGTTGGCCAGCACATATTTGGTG
>JBEBAJ010000259.1:0-3791 GCA_041158965.1 Pseudomonadota bacterium
CGGGCGGCCCAGCTGGGTCTTGGAGCGCTTTCAACAAGACGGCTTGACGGCCGAACTGTGGGGACAGTGGCCACGCCAGATCGCCCGTGGCCAACCCGGTTTGTTGGAAAAAGTCTCGGCCACCGAGGGCTTGGCCAGCTTGCAAAAACTCTGTCACGACCTCCTGGCCGTGGCCCACGGGGCAGCGCCTCAGTTTTTTATGCCCGATCAACTGCCCAAAAAACCCTCGGCCTGGAAGGCCGCTGAATGGTCCAGCGAACTATCCGGCATGGTTCGCCATGCCGAGCACCCCTTCAATGCCGGTTTGCAAATCCAGGCCTGGGCGGTGCGTGCCCGCCAGGCCATGCGCCCTGACTGATCTCTCATGTACTTCGATTCCCATTGCCATCTGAATTTTCCTGAATTGGCCGCTCGCTTGGATGAGATCCGTGCCGAGATGGCGCAGGCCGATGTGCGCCGTGCGCTGCTGATCTCCACCAAAGTCGAAACCTTCGATCAGGTCCACGCCATGGCCATGGCACACGACAATTTCTGGTGCACCGCGGGCGTACACCCCGACGAGGACGAGGTGATCGACCCGACGCTGGAGCAATTGCTGGAGATGGGGCGGCGCGACAAAGTGGTGGCCATCGGCGAGACGGGCCTCGATTACTACCGGCTGGGCGAGCGCAGCGTCGCCGACATGGAGTGGCAGCGACAGCGCTTCAGACGCCACATAAGGGCAGCCCGCTCTTTGGGCTTGCCCTTGGTCATCCATACCCGTGCCGCCTCGGCAGACACGCTGGCCATCCTGAAAGAGGAGGGCGAATGCGGACAGGCAGGCAGTGCGGGGGGGGTGTTTCACTGTTTCACCGAAACCGCCGAAGTCGCTCGCGCCGCACTGGATCTGGGGTTCTATATCTCGTTCTCCGGCATCATCACTTTCAAAAATGCCGAGGATTTGCGCGCGGTGGCGCGTTGGGTCCCCATGGATCGCATCCTGATCGAAACCGACAGCCCCTATCTGGCACCTGCCCCGCATCGGGGCAAAACCAACGACCCCTCACTGGTGCCGTGGGTGGCACGCCAATTGGCGGACCTCAAAGGGGTGACACCGTCTGAGATGGGAAGAATCGCATTTGAAAACACCCAAAATCTGTTTCAACGCATCCCGTCATTCACTTGAAGTTTAAATATTAACCTTATGATTTTAAATCACTTTAATATCAATAAATTCAGATGGTTTGGCAGGGCAAAGCCCAGCCACTGGGCCTGTGTCTTGCTGCTCTTGCTGATGTCGGTTTGGCATGTCCCGATGGCGCAAGCGCAATCCTACGAACAGTTTTTCCGGGCCATTGAGCAAGACGACGCTGGCACGGTGGAGACCCTGCTCAAGCGCGGTTTTGACCCCAATACACCGTCTTCAACCCTTCAACCCGCCTTGACGCTGGCCTTGCAAAACGGGGCACTGCGGGTGGCTGAAGTGCTGATTGCCGCACCCAATATACGGGTCAACCAACTCAACCCCAGCGGAGAAACCCCCTTGATGATGGCCGCCTTGAAAGGCCAGTTGCGCATCGGCGAGCAATTGTTGGCACGTGGCGCAGAGCTGAATTCGGGCGGCTGGACGCCATTGCACTATGCGGCCACAGGCGGCCATGCCGAGATGCTGAAATGGCTGCTGCAACAAAAAGCCCCCATCAACGCCGCATCGCCCAACGGCACCACGCCACTCATGATGGCGGCCCATTACGGCAACCCGGACGTCACCAAAATCTTGCTGCTTGCCGGGGCCGACCCCAAGCTGAAAAACCAGTTGGGGCTGACGGCGCTCGATTTTGCGCTCAACGGCCCGCACAAAGAGTCCGCACAGCTGATCAGTCAGGCGCTTAAAAGCAGCCCTGGCCATTGACTGCGCCGGGTGGGATTGTGCGGGGGGTTCTATCCAATCTACAAGCTATGATGAATGTGCGACTGGTCGTCATTTTCGGGGCAGCTGCCGTTTTTTGGGTGCGGCGATCAGCTGCGCCGGTGCGCAATCCAGGAGCGCCCCCAGCGACGATCAGAGTCAGGAAACCCATTTTTTTGAGGACATAGCCGTGAGCACTCAAAGCAACATGAATAGCGTCACCAACTCGGACACTCCGGCTGCCCCTGACCAGGTGCAGGCCAACCGCCGGGCCTTCCTGGACATGCTGGCCTACGCCGAGGGTACGGCAGGACCCGAGGGGTACCGGACACTTTTCGGCGGCGGTTTTTTTGAATCATTCGCCGATCACCCGCGCCAGGTGTTTAATTTCACGAACTCGCGCGGGGAGCATCTCACCACGTCAGCTGCGGGCCGCTATCAGTTCCTGATTGGCACCTGGGATAGTCTGAAGGTCAAGCTGGGCCTGCCCGACTTTGGACCCGCGAGCCAAGATTCAGCAGCGCTGGAGCTTGTGCGTCAGCGAGGAGCTTTGGCCGATGTGGACGCGGGCCGACTGCAGGCGGCAGTGTCAAAATGTGCCACGATCTGGGCTAGCCTTCCTGGGGCAGGCTATGCCCAGCCTGAGCGGAAAATTGCGCAGCTGGCGGATGCCTTTGTAACCGCCGGTGGATCCATCGTGGCGGCTTGATACACATCAGCCAATTTTCAACATCATCCAGGTTTACATCAACTTCCCCGAACAGATCAACGGGTGATGGTTACATGAGCGTTCTCGTGGAGAGTGGCACAAAGCCCCTCATGATCGCATCAAGTGGACGGGGGTTGGATGGTCTCGGTTTAGTTGCCCCGTTACTTTACATAATATACATCGTATCAAATAATCAGGATTGGGAAGCAAGGCACTCCCTCGGTTCAGACCAAATCACATCACCGCGCCCAACTGCCATGGCACAAACTCTTGCTGCCCATAGCCGTGTTTTTCACTCTGGCTGGCTTGCCCGCTGGCGCAGGCCAAGATGGCTTCAAAAATTTGACGACCCACATCCTCCAGACTGGCCGTGCCATCGATGATGACGCCGCAATTGATGTCAATGTCGTCGCTTTGCCTTTGATACAAGGCGCTGTTGGTTGACAGTTTGAGCGAAGGCGCTGGCGCACAACCATAGGCCGAGCCGCGTCCGGTGGTGAAGCAAATCAGGTTGGCACCGCCTGCCACCTGGCCCGTGGCACTGACCGGGTCATACCCCGGGGTGTCCATGAACACGAAACCGTTCTCGGTGACGGGTTCGGCATATTCATAAACGGCCATCAAATTGGTCGTGCCACCCTTGGCCACGGCACCCAGTGATTTTTCAAAGATGGTGGTCAGGCCGCCGTTCTTGTTGCCCGGCGACGGGTTGTTGTCCATTTTGCCACCGTGTATGCAGGTGTAGTTCTCCCACCACCGGATGCGCTGGACCAGCTTTTGGCCCACCTCGGGACGAACCGAGCGTCTCGTCAGCAAGTGCTCGGCACCGTAAATTTCCGGCGTTTCGCTCAAAATCGCCGTGCCCCCATGGGCCACCAGCAAATCAACGGCAAAGCCCAGGGCCGGGTTGGCGCTGATGCCTGAATAACCATCAGACCCGCCGCATTGCAATCCCACGGTGATGTGACGCGCGCTGCATGGCTCACGCTTCACGGCCTGGGCAAACGGCAGCATCTCTTTGACGATGGCGATGCCTTTTTCGATGGTTTGGCTGGTGCCACCACTGTCCTGAATATTGAAGGTGCGCAGCAAGGGCCCCTCGTTCAGGTGCGAGCGACGCAGCCACACATCGACCTGGTTGGCCTCGCAACCCAGCCCCACCACCAAGACACCGGCCAGATTGGGGTGACGGGC
>JBEBAJ010000260.1:0-3790 GCA_041158965.1 Pseudomonadota bacterium
GATCGAGGCTCTGGCGATCGACATGGCGCATGCAGGTCATGGTGTTTTCCAATAAGGGAAAGAAACACACCAGGGCGGTGATCACCACCAGCGGCCAGGTGCCAAAGCCCAGCCAGAGCAAGAGCAAAGGCGCCAGCGCCAATTTGGGCACCACCTGTGTGGCCACCACATAGGGCATAAGGATGCGGTGCCAGAAGGCCGACTCGCCTAAAGCCACCCCGGCGGCAAAACCCAGCAGGCTGCCCAAAGCCCAGCCCGAGATGACTTCCAGCAAGGTCTGTCCGACGTGGCGCAGAAAAAAACCGTTGTACCAACTGCGCCACCAAGACCAAGCCACCTCGGAGGGGGCGGGCAGCACCAGGCTAGACCAGGACCAGAGTCGGGCCCCTCCCTCCCAGGCCAAAAGCACCAGCAAGGCCAAGCCCAAAGACCAGAGGTGGGGCGAGGGCCCGGCGCGGTTCGATCGGATGACGGGCTCAGTCGGCATAAGGGGCATAACGCTCGGCGTCTTGAATCAGGGAGGCATCGACCTCTACCCAGCTGAGCAAATCACGCAGGCTGTGGCCCCCATCGTGGTGCCAACCGGCTTCGGGGGCGGTCATGGCAGCGATGGCACACACACGGCTGACACCGGCCAGACCGAGCGACTGCGCCCAACGGGGCCATTCTTCGGGGGTGACGGCCAGGCCGACAGTTTGCAACCATCGACGGGCCGGGGCCAGTGCCGCCATGACCTGCTCGGCGTCGTCAAAAGCCAGCACCTGTACGCAACGCAGACCCGGGCCAGGGGTCAGAGGGCGTGCTTCGTCGATGAAGGCGACATCGCCGCCCGCGCCTGACATCAAGCGGGCCTGGCCAGACCACTCCTGGGTCTGCCGCCACTGGCCCAAGGCCCAGGCTTCGTCGGCGTCGGGAGTGCGGCGCGGGTGCCGGGCATGCTGGTTTTGCAAGGCGTGGAAGAGTCGCTCGGCCCATTCACGGGGTGAGATGCGGCCACCGCGCTGAACATAAAACACATGGGGTGAATAACACCCGCCTTGATCATGCCGCGCCACTTCCATGGCGGCGAGAGTGGCCAACTCAGCGCCGTGGCGGGTGCCCAGTGCCGTGGCCCCCAACACACCAAAGCTGAGTTTGTGGCCGTGTGGCAACCAGCGCACCCCCTCGGGCAAGCGGCTGTGCAAGGCGCGCAAGGTGTCGTCACCGCCATAGGCGATGACGCATTGGGCGTCGGCGCAGGCGGCGGCTTCGGGGGCCAGGTCGCCGCCTTCCCACCACAACAGGGCGAGGGCGTCGCGCCAACGCGGCTCGACTTCGATCAGCACCTGAACGAATACAGTGGCAAAGACCGGCTCGGCGCTGGCCAGTTTGCCCACATTACCGGCCTTGGCCAGCAAGCCACAGACCAGGCTCCAAAGGGGCAAGGCAGGGACATTGCCCGCCCACAGATGCAGCAGTTGTGTCGGGCCCAGGGCCTGGCCCCAGCCGCCTTTGGCCAGAGGCTGAAACCGATCGAGCACCCAAGGGTTGGGCAAGTCTTCGGCGACAAAGCGCTGCAAGCCACTGGCACGGAAGGTTTTGAGATAACGGTTGAGGTGCAAGCGCACCATGTCGGCATCGAGCCCGCAAATGCGGGGCAAAAAATCGTCCAGCGTTTGTCGCGCCGGGTGTTGCGGCTGAAGCAAGAGCTGAATGGCCCGGTCGATGCGCTCCATGATGTCAGCCACAGGCATGGGGCGCAAATGCAGGGCCGCTTGCTGGCGCACCGTGTGTGTGACCAGTCGCACCTGATCGGGGGTAAGCACAGGCACTTGTATGCCCGCACAGGCGGGTGAACGATGACCCAGGTCGAGCCATTGCAGGGTTCGGGCGTCCAGCCCGGGGCAATGTCCGGCCGCAAACGTCTTCATGCCTGCGCCGCCTGCAAAAAAGCCTCGACCGCCAGCGAACAGCCTTTGGCGGGCGCGCCCTGGGCACGGCCCAGGAGGACAAAGCCGTCTTCATGGGCATGGCCCAGGTCTTCGGTGAGGATGGTAAGGACAGAATTGAAATTGCCCAGATCGGTGTGTGCCAACACGCCTACTTCACCGTGAGGCCGCTCTTGGCCGCTGAGGGGGTCGAGCACACGGGTGCGTATCCAGTGCGGCCCGCTTTTGACGACCGGCTGTGCGCCCTGCCCCGAGTCATAGAACTGGGTGCTGAGTTCGGTCATGCCGTACATGTTCTGGCATTGCGCAGGGGCGACGCCAAAGGTGCGCGCCAATGTGCCGTAAAACTCGTCGGGGGCAAGCTCGCGCGATTGGCCCTTGAAGCCGCCGGTGTCCATGATGCGGCTGCCTGCGGGCAGCCGATAGGTCAGACCCTGTGCCAGCAGGGCATCGCAGGCGTGCACGAGGCTGTAGCTGGCCCCGAGCAAGAGCACCGGTTCGCCCCGTTCACAAGCCAGGGCGAGGTCGGCACACCAGTCTGAAAGGCACAGTCCCTGCGCATGGATGTAATGACGACTGCCGGGCAGACCAAAGCAACGCACGGCCAGGGACAGGTAATGCGCCAATGAAGAGTTGGGCATTTGAACTTCGTCGGGGAACAGCACCATCACACGCATGCGCTGGGCCTCGCGCATGATGCGCCGCTGAAAATGAAGGCGCATGGAGAGGTCGTAGACCTGCAAGTGGGGGTGATAGTGCCGGCCTTTATGGTCACCCCGGGTGGTGCCACTGGTCATGAACACACGTTCGCATTGCTCGATGGGCTCGGCGCTGAGGGTGAGGTCTTTGAAGGCATTGATCGGCACCGGGGGAATCTGGCGCCAGTCGCTGACCGTGCGCGGGGTGCAGCCGCGCTGTTGGCACACACGTTGAAAGGGCGCGTTGTGGCTGTATTGGTGGCGAAAGAGTCGCAGGGCCAGGTCGTTGAATGCCGATTCATCGGCCTCTGGTCGCGCGATGAATTGCAGCAGGTCTGACAACAGTTGGGGGTCCACAACCATCCTTTTCGGCTAAAACAAAGGCGCTCCGAAAAGGTGGCCATGCCGTGGCGGGCAAGCGGCTCTTCTTACGTCGGCATGATCCGAGTCAAGTTCACGGGTTCGGTGGGTCCATCTCAGCATCCGGCTCTACAGCCAGGCACACCCCGGAGCGTCTCTAGATTGTAATGCATGGCCCGGCTGAAGGGGCCGGTGCCAGCCTCAGCGGCGCGGGCGTGCGATCAGGCGTTCAAGCAGTTCGGGCACATAGGACTGCGGGTCGCCTTGCTCGGTGGCCAGTCGCAAGGTGGTGGCCACGGCCTGGGCAATGTGGCGATCGGCACCGGTTTGTTCGGCCATGGTGTTGTAGTAGCTCAGGTCTTTGAGGGCGTTGCTCAGGGTGAATTGCAAACCCGTCGGGTCGCCGTTGAGCAGATGCGGGCGCATGCGCTCAAGCGCCGCGCCACCACCACCGCCCTTGGCCAGCACATCGACCAAGACCTGCGGATCGATGCCGCCCTGACGGGCGCAAGCGGCGGCCTCGGCAATGAGGATGGCGCTTCCCAGCGACACGTAGTTGTGCAGCAGCTTCATGCGGTGCCCGGCACCGATGGCGCCCACATGGGTGATGTTTTCGGCATAACAGCGCAAGAGCGGCAAAGCGCGCTCGAAGTCGGCCAAATCTCCTCCCACCAGCAAATTCAAGCGGCCGGCAGCCGCGTCTTTGGGCAGCCTTGTCATGGGTGCATCGATGAAGCGGCATCCGGCCGCCAAAACCTGCCCGGCGATTTTCTCGGTGGAGGCCGGGATGGAGGTCGAACAATC
>JBEBAJ010000261.1:0-3745 GCA_041158965.1 Pseudomonadota bacterium
AAATGCTCTGATTGAACTGGCACATCAACTTCTGCAAACGAAAGACATTGCCAAGACCATTCCTGGAGCACAACTGAACTGGACTCAGGCAGAGACGGGTTCGGTGCGCAACCAAATTCCAGACCATGCCACTGCGACTGCAGACATACGCCTGACCGCTACGGATGCGGCTGCCAAACTGCAAACAGCATTGGATGCCAAAGCCCATGAGCACAAGATACCGGACACTGAAGCCAGCTACAGCATGCTCATTGGACGCCCTCCGTATGTGGGTGATGCACGTACGCAAGCACTGGCTAAAAAGGCACAAGAAATCTATGCAGAACTGGATGGACGACCTCTGATATTCATCCCTGGCACAGGTGCGGGTACTGATGCGGGCTACGCCAGTCGTTCAGGAAAGCCCGCAGTACTGGAAAGTCTGGGATTGGCTGGTTGGGGTTATCACGCCAAAAATGAATACATCGAGATCGACTCCATCGTGCCTCGGCTTTATCTGACCACACGTTTACTGATGGAGTTGGGACGGGAGTAAGGTGTTTTAGTTCGAAATGTCCTGCCCCCACTAGCTTTACCATACGAAAGTAGCAAGGCATGTGAGCTACCCCCCCGATGTATCAAATTCTACATGGAAGGCAACAGTTATTGCCAGTGAGGTCTCAGCGTAGACTTCCGGCGGAAACCTTGATCTGCCCTCGACGCTAAGTCTCCAAGCGTCTCATTAGGCTCAGAATAGCACGCCCTGGTGCTTGAACGAGGGCTCCACAGAAACCCGGCCCTCAGCACCAGTGCAGCGTATGACTTGAGCCCTGGCATGCAGAGACTCTTCCCGCGAATGTGAGCCCAGTTGGGACGGCAGGTCAACGGTCCCCAGGTCTAGGCAATGCTGTTGATTGGGCAGCACCTCTTTGCAGGGAAATTCATCTATGGCGGCATGCTCTGAAATATTGGCCGCCCACGCCGAGTCGCCAGAGAGATGCTTGTCTTGGCTATGATGGAACTCCTTTTGTTCAATCCACTTTGACACCGGTGTCCTGGATGATCTGCGCCCAGCGGGGCAACTCGACCTTCAGGAAAGCATTGAATTGATCGACGCTGCTGGGCGTCGATTCGCCACCGATGGCGGCGATACGAGATTTGACTTCGGGGGTTTCGAGCACACGGTTGACTTCGCGGTTGAGCTTTTGCGGGATGGCGGGCGGCATGCCGGGCGGGCCAAAGAGTGCAAACCACAAACTGAGTTGGAATTCGGGTAGACCAGCCTCGGCGGTGGTGGGGATTTCGGCCGCACTTTCAAAGCGACGGGGCGAGGCCAAGGCCAGCCCACGCAGGCGACCTGATTTGACATGGGGTTGCGACGTTGAAATGCTGTCGCAAATGAACTGTGTCTCGCCTCCTATCAGACCCTGTACCGCTGGCGCCGCACCTTTGTACGGCACGTGGGTCATGCGAACACCCGTCAGGCGCATGAACATCTCGGTACACAAATGACCGCCACTGCCCGAGCCCGGCGAGGCGAAGTTGAAGGTGCCGGGTTTTTGTTTGGCCAGCGCAATGAACTCCTGCAGGGTTTGCGCAGGCACCTGAGGATTGGTCACAAAGTAAAAAGGCAATGTCGCCAGGTTCGCCACCGCAGTGAAGTCTTTCATGGGGTCGATTTGGCTGTTGCGCAACAAGTAGGGGCTGATGTGGCTCGAAGTTGAAGCCACCAACAGGGTGTAGCCGTCAGGCGCTGACTTGGAGACCGCACCCGAAGCGATGGTGCCGGTACCACCGGGTCGGTTTTCGACCACAAAAGGCTGCCCCAGGTTTTCGGTCAGTTTTTGGGCCACCAGGCGTGCCAGCACATCGGTAGGCCCTCCGGGTGGAAACGGAATCAACACCTTGACGGGTTTATTGGGATAGTCCTGGGCCACTGCCAGTAGGCTGGAGCATGCAACCGCACAGCCCACCAAAACACGCGTTAACCAATGTTTCATGTGTTCACTCTAAGAAATAAGACTCTCCAAAAAATCAAGCCACCTGACCACCCAGGACGCGGGCGAACCAATCGGCCATGTAGTCGGCTGCCAGGCTGCCGTTGTCGGCCTGGCAGTGCTCGGCCCCGCCTTCATCGATGGTGAAGACGCGCAATTCGCGCTGAAGGCTGTTGACCGCCGCCTGGTACAAGGCTTGGGCATCTGCCAAGGGCACTTGGCGATCGTTCTCGCCGTGCACGACGAGGAACGGACATGTGATCTTTGCGGCAACCGACTCCAGATTGAAATGCTGAATTTCTTGCAAGGACTCCTCGATGGTTGCCTTGCCAAAAACGAAATTCAGGTGTTCGGCGAAATGTGAAACCGATCGCTGCGTGGTGGCGTTAGGCGACAAGCGAGCCAGCACGGTACGATGCCAATTCCATTGCGCACCAAAGGCAATGCAGCACTTGAGGCGTTTTTCAAAGGCCGCTGCACGCGGGGCATAGTAGCCACCCAAAGACAGCGCCATGATGCCCACACGCTCAGCGTCCACATCGGTGCGCTGCTCCAGCCAGTCCATGCTGGCCGTGGCCGCTTTTTCAATCTGATGGGTACCGTGCATGCCCCGCAAACGCAAGGCTTCACCCACACCCGGGTGGTCCACGATCAACATCGCCACGCCACGACGACGCGCTTCGGTGGCAATGCCACTGAGGTAGATGGTTTCCTTGTTCACATCTAGACCGTCGAAGTGAATCATGCAGGGGGAGCGCCCCGGCAAACCCGAGGGCACGAACAAGGCCGGCATGGTTTTGCCTTCATAGGGGATTTCGACCCACTCGATCGGCTCGCGGCGCCAGGTGGCACCCTTTTGAAAGCACTCCAGCATAGTTTTGTAGAGCATGGTCTTACGCGGGTCTTTGGGATGGGTTTGACGCTCCGCCGCAAAGTAGTAGTTGGCTGCACGCATCAGCTTGCGTCCGGCACTTTGCAGATGGCCAGCCTGCTCATCGCGGCGGGCCTGCTCATGCACATGACCGGCCAGTCGCATGAAGGCCTGCACCCACTCTTCTTGCGCCGGGTCGTCGTTGCGCAAACCCGCATCGACGATGCTGCGGGCCACCGTATCAATCTCACCGATCAACCCACCCGAACCCAGGGTCAGGTTGGTCGCCAAATTCCAAACATAATTGCCGCGAAAATATTCAAACATGACGATGACTCCAGGTTGATGTCTATCATTTAAAAGACAGTATGAAAATGCCTGATCAAATTTGTCAACCTGGTTCAGTCGTATTAGCATCAAATGCGGGTTAACCAGAGCCCTGCGTTGAGATGTTGTCCAAGACGATCATGCCTGAGTCAGGTCATCACTCGTAAGTCAACGCCCCGCGTCCCAATAGTTTCTCGTCAACGATGGCGTCAAAGATGCTTTCGACCTCGGTGAAGTGCTTTCGCATGCCAATCACCGGTTGAATTAGTCCGCGGGCCATAACCTCCATGGTCTCAATCAACTCGGTGCGGGTGGAATGTCGGGAGCCGGTAACGATTCGTTCGGTCAGCATCAACGGACGGGTTGGGATATGAATGTCTCCCTTACCAACACCAATCACCACGGCTCGTCCAGATGTGGTCAAACTGTCATAAGCCACCTGGAAGGTTTGAGCGTGGCCCACATAGTCGATGGCCGCGTCCACCCCGCGGCCATCGGTCAACTTTTTGACTGCAGCCACCAAGTCGGTCTCCCGCTTGACATGGACCACTTCATCCGCGCCCCATTTTTT
>JBEBAJ010000262.1:0-5596 GCA_041158965.1 Pseudomonadota bacterium
CCAAACAAAATCAGCCCCCCTGTCAGCGGGTGGCGCAGGCGGCGTCGGTCGATCTCGCTCAGTTGGGTACCGGCGATGTCCAGAATCAGGGGGGCGTGAGGCGTCATATCAGTTCGGGGTTCAATGGTGGGGGGTGGCCAGCTGCTCGACCACCACGAAACTCACCGCATAGTCGGTTTCATCGCTCAGGCTGACCCGGGCCCGCAAACCACGGGCTTCAAACCAGGCTTTCAATTCGCCATGCAGCACGACCGTGGGCTCGCCGCTGGGCAATCGGCCTATCTCGCAGCGCAGCCAGGTCATGGGCATGCGCATGCCCAGGCCCACGGCCTTGCTGAAGGCTTCCTTGGCCGAGAAGCGGGTGGCCACATAGCGCACCCCGCGCTCGGGCCAGCGGGCGCTGCGGGAGCGCCAGGTGGCCAACTCTTGCGGGCACAGCACTTTGGCCGCAAAACGCTCGCCATGTCGCTCCAGCGCCGCCGCAATGCGGCGCACATCACAGATGTCGGTGCCGATGCCGTAAATCATGGGGCAGGGGTCTGACAGGCGGCCAGATAGGCCCGAACGGTGTCGGCGTAACCCATCTCCAGGGCGTCAGCGATCAGCGCGTGTCCAATCGAGACCTCCAGCACCTGGGGCAGCGCCCGCAGGAAATCGGGCAAATTCACCCGATTCAGGTCGTGCCCCGCGTTCACCCCCAATCCTTGCGCCTGTGCGGCGCGGGCGCTTTCGGCATAGCGACCCAGCACCCCGGCTTGTTGGGGGCTGCCGTGGGCACGGGCATAGGGCTCGGTGTACAACTCCACCCGATCAGCGCCGCAATCGCGGGCCAGCGCCATCGCCTGCGGATCGGCGTCCATGAACAAACTGACCCGCACACCCAGTTGATGGCACTCTTCAATCAGGGGGCGAAGACGCGCCGACTCCTGCGGCAAAGACCAGCCGTGGTCGCTGGTGAATTGCCCCTCGCCATCGGGCACAAATGTCGCTTGCTGGGGCCGGAACTCACGGACAAAATCCATTAAATTGTGCATCGGGTTGCCCTCGATGTTGAACTCGCGCCCTGGCCACTCGCGCAGCAGGGCCGACAGTTCAGCCACATCATCGGCACGAATGTGGCGACCATCGGGCCGAGGGTGCACCGTGATGCCCTGCGCGCCTGCCTGCAAACACAGACTCGCTGCCCGCCGCACACTGGGTATGCCCAAATGCCGCGTGTTGCGCACCAGCGCCACCTTATTCAAATTCACACTCAAGGACGTCATTCCCACATTATCACCCGCTGGGTCAGAGGCCTTGCAGGTCCATCATGAGTTGGCGCGTTTTCAAGACCTCGGCGCCGCAATGGTGGTGGATCAGCACCCGAAGCTGCTGTTGCAGAGCCGAGCGGTCCTCCACGGCCCACTGCGCCAACAGGCGCACCAGTTCGGCAAAGGGGTGGTCGGCATCCAGAGCCTGTTGCAGACCCAGCCAGCGCTCCCCCGTCAGCTGCGGTCGACGGGCCTCGTCTTCGGTCCCTGAGCCTTCATGCAAAGAACGGCGCAGGCCCACTTCGGGAAGCAGGTCATAGGGGGTCTCAGTGCTCAGGGCTTGCAGGTTCAGGGTTTGCTGATTCAGGCTGGGCAACACCCCGATGTCGCGCATCAGCACCAGTTCAAAGGCACGCAAGGCGGGCGTGACGGCTCCCTCGCCGCCCTGCGCCAGCATCCATACCGCCTGTCGATAGCAGTCAAACAGGGTTGGGTGGGGGTCATCCCGGGCCAGCAGCCTCAGCAGCAGTTCATTCAGGTAAAAACCGGCCAACAAGGCGTCACCCGTGGGCATGACATGCCCCCCCATCCACTCAGCCGACTTCAAAGGGCGAATTTCCCCTTCGCTGCCCAGCCCCAAAGACAGGGGTTGCAAGGGCAGCAGCACCGGGCGAAAACTGGAGGTGGGGCGTTTGACCCCCTTGGCCGCCACCGCCAGACGGCCATGGTGGCGGGTCAAGACTTCCAGAATCAGGCTCGATGAATGGGGCGACTTTTGGACATGCGACTTGTTCGGCTCACGCCATTGTGCAACAAGAGTGCCCGGGCGGCAGTTCTACAATAGGCCCCTTATGTCTGAAAAAACCCCCAGCACCGAAACCGCGGCCCCTGCCGACGACGAGAACCAGCTCATTGCTGAGCGCCGCGACAAGCTCCAGGCCCTGCGTGAGCGTCACCGCGCCGGCGGGCCGGTGCCCTTTCCAAATGACTTCAAACCGGCCCATCACGCCCATGACCTGCATGAATTGCACGGGGGCAAGGCGGCTGAGGTTTTGCAAGCCGAGGGTCACACCGCCCGGGTGGCCGGGCGCATGATGCTCAAGCGCGTCATGGGCAAGGCGAGCTTTGCCACTTTGTCCGACGCCACTGGCCGCATCCAGATCTATATCGCCCGCGACGATGTGGGCCAAGACACTTACGACGACTTCAAGCACTGGGATTTGGGCGACATCGTCGCTGCTGAAGGCAAGCTCTTTAAAACCCGCACCGGCGAGTTATCCATCCACGCCACCTCGGTGCGGCTTCTCACCAAGAGCCTGCGCCCCATGCCCGACAAATTTCATGGCGTGGCCGACCAGGAAATCAAATACCGCCAGCGCTACATCGACCTCATGACCGATGAGCAGACCCGCCATCGCTTTGTCGCCCGCAGCAAGGCCGTCAGCGGCATCCGCGAGTTCATGGTTCAGCATGGTTTTCTGGAAGTCGAAACCCCGATGCTGCACCCCATCCCAGGTGGCGCCAATGCGCGCCCCTTCACCACCCACCACAACGCGCTCGACCAGGAAATGTTCTTGCGCATCGCCCCCGAGCTCTATCTGAAGCGGCTGATTGTGGGAGGTTTTGAGCGGGTATTCGAGATCAACCGCAACTTCCGCAACGAAGGCATTTCGGTTCGCCACAACCCCGAGTTCACCATGATGGAGTTTTATGCCGCGTACTGGAACTACGTGGACCTCATGGGTTTCACCGAATCCCTCATCCGCGACGCCGCCCAAAAGGCCGTTGGAACCCTGCTGCTCACTTATGCGGGCCAAACGGTAGACCTCTCCAAGCCTTTCGAGCGCCTCACCATCCGCGAGGCCATCGTCAAACACACCGAGGCAGGCGGCCAAGTCGATGACCCCCAGTGGCTGATCCAGTCCCTCAAAAAGCTGGGCCTCTCTGAAGAGAAAAACAAACTCTCGACCCGCAGCTTGGCGGCCTTGCAAGTCATGTACTTCGAGGAAACCGTGGAAGAGAAGCTTTGGCAGCCCACCTTCATCATGGAGCACCCCACCGAAATTTCCCCCTTGGCCCGGGCCAACGACCAGCGCCCGGAAGTGACCGAGCGTTTCGAGCTCTACATCACCGGGCGCGAATTTGGCAACGGGTTTTCCGAGCTCAATGACGCCGAAGACCAGGCGGCCCGTTTTCATGCCCAGGTCCAGGCCAAAGACGGCGGTGACGACGAGGCCATGTTCTACGACCATGACTTCGTGCGGGCCCTTGAATACGGCATGCCCCCCACCGGCGGATGTGGCATCGGCATCGATCGCTTAATGATGTTGCTCACCGACAGCCCCAGCATCCGCGACGTCATTTTGTTCCCCGCCCTCAAGCGCGAAAACTGAAACCTCCCATGAGCGATACCCCAACCCCCCGCCCTGAACTGCCTGATCACCTCAGCATCGACGCGCGTTCCAAGTTTTACAACCCCGAGGTTCTGGGTCATGCGATAGGCGTGCGCTTCAACGACCGCGAACGCAATGACGTCGAAGAGTACTGCATCAGCGAAGGCTGGATCAAAGTGCCCGCAGGCAAGACCTTGGACCGCAAGGGCAACCCGCTGCTGATCAAGCTCAAGGGCCGCGTCGAGGTCTACTACATAGACAGCGCCGCCTGAAGAGGTTGCGGGCGCTCCATCCGACCCGATCACTTTATGGCACGCCGCTTCCATCAGGTCGATGTGTTTACCGACCAAGCCCTGCGGGGCAACCCGCTGGCCGTGGTGCACGACGCCCAGGGCCTGAGCGACGCTGACATGGCCGCGCTGGCGCGCTGGACCCACTTGTCCGAAACCACCTTTTTGCTGCCCCCGACCGACCCCGGGGCCGACTACCGCGTGCGCATTTTCACCCCTGGCGGCGAATTGCCCTTTGCCGGGCACCCGACGCTGGGCACCTGCCAGGCTTGGCGATGGGCCGGTGGCCGGCCGCGCGACCCCGACACCATCGTGCAGCAATGCGGCGTGGGCTTGGTGCGGGTGCGCCGCGATGGGGACAGACTGGCTTTCGCCGCGCCCCCATTGCGCCGCACCGGGCCCCTCGATCCGGGTGACCTCACCACCCTGTGCCAGGCTTTGGGTTTGCAACAAGAGCAGGTGTGCGCCCACCAGTGGGTCGATAACGGGCCCGGCTGGTGCGCCCTGATGCTGCACGACGCCCAAACCGTGCTGTCGGTGCGCCCCGACGCTCAGGCCCTGGGCGCATTCAAGGTCGGCCTGATCGGACCACACTCCGAGGGGGGACCGGCCGATTTCGAGGTGCGCGCCTTTGTGCCCGGCATGGGCATTGCAGAAGACCCGGTGACCGGCAGCCTCAATGCCGGGCTGGCCCAGTGGCTCTTTGGCTCCGGCCTGGCCTCCCAACCCTATCGGGTGCGCCAAGGCACCTGTGTCGGTGCCGATGGCAGGGTCTACCTCAGCCGGGTGGGTGACGACGTCTGGGTGGCGGGTCAGGTGGTGCCCGTCATTGAGGGCGAAATCGGGCTCTGACCCCCTTTGCCCTGGGGTTTTGCCCTCCGTCACCTGCGGCACACCCGATTGGGCGCATGCGTCCCCACAGGGCATTGGCAAAGACCTAAAATGACAGGTTCCATTCACCTCTTCACCAGAAGCCATGGCACGCACCCTGTACGACAAAATCTGGGACGAACACGTCGTCCACACCGAGGAAGACGGCACTGCTGTGCTGTACATCGACCGCCACTTGGTACACGAAGTCACCAGCCCGCAGGCCTTTGAGGGCATCCGTCAGGCCGGTCGCAAGGTCTGGCGTGTCAGCTCTATCGTTGCCACCGCCGATCACAATACCCCCACCACCGGTTGGGAGCGGGGCTACGACGGCATCACCGACCCCATCAGCAAAGAACAGGTCACCACCTTAGACGCCAACATCGACGCATTTGGCGCGGCGGCGTTCTTCCCTTTCCTGCACAAACGCCAGGGCATCGTGCACGTCATCGGCCCCGAAAACGGCGCCACCTTGCCGGGCATGACGGTGGTCTGCGGCGATTCGCACACCTCTACCCATGGCGCATTCGGCGCACTGGCCCACGGCATCGGGACCTCCGAGGTCGAACACGTCATGGCCACCCAGACCCTGCTGGCCAAAAAAGCCAAGAACATGCTCATCAAGGTCGAGGGCAAGGTCCAGCGTGGCGTGACCGCCAAAGACATCGTGCTGGCCATCATCGGCAAGATCGGCACCGCCGGAGGCACCGGCTACACCATCGAGTTTGCCGGCAGCGCCATCCGAGAGCTGTCCATGGAAGGCCGCATGACCGTCTGTAACATGGCCATCGAA